>NZ_CP133267.1:2862500-3162500 GCF_030915465.1 Neobacillus sp. PS3-34 | reverse complement strand
GTAATTTAAAACATTCTAAAAGTCCTATTTTTCGATTTTTCTAAAAAGTTTTACAGAAGCCATCCAGCCCACGGCCAGATGGCTTCGCAAGACTGTTTACTTTACGCGCGCGAAACCAAAACCAGAGGCATTATCATCACCTGCTGCCGCACTGATGCCGCCTTTGATATCATACTGCTTTGCACGGTTTTGCAATTCCGTACGCAACTGTGAATTGTTCCAGGAAGGGTTGGCAGCCCAAATTTTTGCAGCAAGGCCTGAAACATGCGGAGTAGCCATGGATGTTCCACTGATGGTATTGTAGGTGCCGTCATTCCAGGTGGATTCAATAGCCCTTCCTGGTGCAGATACCTCAACATCCCGCTCCTGAATCACATAGTCGCCGTCTGTCGCAGAGTTTCCACGGGAAGAAAAGTCGGCAACACGATAAGTACCATTTTCCTGAACATTTTCAAGGGCCGCTACCGCTACCGCATTAACGAGAGCGCCTGGATATCCAATTGTATTGTCTGCAGATCCATCATTTCCGGCTGCCGCAACTACGAGGACACCTTTTCCGTATGCATAATCAACCGCATCAGAGATCAATGAAGATTTTGTACTTGATCCAAGTGACATCGAGATCACCACATGCACTCCCAGCGCTGTTGCCTGGTCTGCGACTGTCTGGATAGCGCTTGCGATATCATCAGAATAACCTGATCCACGGTCATTCAGCACTTTATAGGACCAAAGTTTAGCTTCGGGAGCCACTCCGTAAATACCAAGCCCATCCGTACCGCCATTAGCAAGAACTGTTCCGGATACATGGGTTCCATGTCCATTACCATCTGAACAGCTTCCCTCTACTAATGGACTTTTCATTTGTGAGAAGTCTTTGCATTGTTCAAGGCTTCCAGTCAAATCCCGGTGTGTTTTTAGGACACCCGTATCCAAGACAGCCACTTTCACACCGGTTCCTCCTGAAGTTTTTGCAATAGCTGGATCATTATAAATCGCCTGAATTCCCCATGGAGTCTGGTCGCTCGGGAGCGCTGCTACCGTTCCACCTCCCTGAGCTTTTTCTTTTATTACTTGACCGGCGTTTACCTCAGGTACCTTTTCAATTGATAAGTTTTTATTATTTAATAATGCCTGGTATTGGCTTGCATTAACTGTTGTGGTAAAGCCTTTGCTGCCAAAATCCCAACGCACTCCATAATCAGTTTTTGCTTTTGCCTGGGCAGCTCCTGAACCTTGAATATAAACCCTGTAAGACTCTTGTTTGTCAGTTTGCTGCCCAAATGCTCCTGTGGCAAACATTGAAATCCCCATTGCCAAGCTTAAAAGTGCGGACCCAACTGCTTTTCTTTTTTCATCAACCGTTCTCCTCTCACATTTTAAAATTGGTATTTTCTACTTCTTTTTTATTTTATTTTAAATATTCAGACTAAATCAACGGGATAACTCGCTATCAATATTGGGAAAATTTAAATGGTGCTGGTCAGTGGAATTTAAATTGATAGACATTAAATCAAGTATGCTTACATAGTGGATTTCCTTTTTATCAAGACTCTACAAATCTAGTAAACAACAAAGCCGTCCAACAAAGAGGACGGCCTTGAGCTTTAGAATATTATTTTACACGCGCAAATCCGAAGCCTGATGCATAATCATCACCTGTAGCTGCTCCTGAGCCGCCTTTAATATCATATAACTTTGCACGGCGCTGCAGCTCAGAACGAAGCTGTGCATTTGTCCAGGACTTGTTGGAAGACCAGATCTTTGCAGCAAGGCCTGATACATGCGGCGTGGCCATGGATGTGCCGCTCATCGTTGTATAACCTCCATTATTTGCTGTTGAATAAATATTAGCACCAGGAGCAGATAGCTCAATATCACGTTCCTGGATGACATAGTCTGCGTCAGTAGCCGGATTGCCGCGTGATGAGAAGTCTGCGACACGGTATGTTCCATTTGACTGCACATTTTCAAGTGCAGCAACTGCAATAGCATTTGTTAGCGCACCAGGATATCCGATCGTATTGCTGCCAGGCGCAGTTTCCTGCAGCCGCCACCACAAGTGCTCCTTTACTATAGGCATAATCGACGGCACTGGCGATCAATGAATCCTTTGTACTTGAACCAAGTGACATTGAAATGACAACTTTTACCCCAAGCCTTGTACCTTCATCTGCCGCATGGCGGATGCCGGCAGAGATATCATCAGAGTATCCTGAACCACTGTCAGTCAGTACTTTATCCGCCACAATTCTGCCTGCGGGGCAACCCCGTAAATTCCCAATCCATCGTAGCCGCCATCCGCAAGAACAGTACCGGATACATGGGTACCATGGCCGTGCCCATCGTTACAGCTGCCGTTAACCATGGAGGAGCTTGTTTGTGTAAAATCCTTACATTGTTCCACATTATCAACAAGATCGATATGATCCTTATATACGCCTGTATCCAGGACAGCAACCTTGATTCCATCGCCACCAGAAGTACTCTTAATCGTACTGTCGTTATACATCGCATCAATTCCCCATGGAGTCTGGTCAGTCGGCGTTGTGGCTGTGGCAGTCGCTCCAGCTTGTGCTGATGCCTTTTCTCTTGAATCAAGGCTAACCTTTTCAACCTTTTCAACTGTTATATTTTTATTTTTTAATAGTGCTTGATATTGATTTGAATTAACTGTCGTTGTAAAGCCGTCACTGCCAAAATCCCAGCGGGACCCATAAGCCGCCTTAGCCTTCGCCTGATCCGAACTTGCCCCATGAATGTAAACCCGAAAAGAATCCTGGCTGGACGGCTGCTGGCCGAAAGCCCCTGTTGCGAAAACTGAAATTCCCATTGCTAAGCTTAATACTGCAGACCCTAGTACTTTTCTTTTCTTCATTCTGTTTCTCCTCTCGAATCTGAAAATTTGGCACAGCGCTTTCGCTGTGGCTAAAGTATATTTCAAATTTTCAGAAAGAGGCAAAGGAAATCTCGAGTTTTGAGGTTGGGAAAATTTTAGAAGAATATCATTCTATTAAAAATCAGGTTAATAGAAAAAGGAATTCCGAAGTATAAGGAATTCCTTTTTTAAAATGATGGTTATTTCCGGCTTGTCACAAAGCTCTTTATCCAGATTGGCAGCCTAATGCTAATACTGATCAGTAGTATTATTAAAATTAAGACGGCAGCAGATTTATCAGCAACTTGTTTTGCATCTGCAACCAATGCCTCTGATTGGACATACCATAGATGGACGGGCAGTGCTCCCCCTTCGGAAAGCAGGTTGAAATCCCACATATCTCCTGATGTGCCAGTACCGCCTGCCAAAAGGATGACTGCTGATTCGCCGAATGCACGGCAGGCTGTCAGGCTGATTCCTGTCAATATGCCGTTAAGGGCAGCAGGAAGGACAATTTTTAAAATTCCCTGTGCCTTCGTTGCCCCAAGCGCGAATGATGCTTCCCGCAGCTCTCTTGGAACGTTTTGGATCGCTTCCTCCGTTACCCTTGTCAAAATAGGAAGGTTGAGGATTGCTAGCGTAATTGCTGCACCTAGAATGGTTAAACCCACATCAAGATTATCGACAAAAATAACATAGCCGAACAAGCCGATTACGATTGATGGAACAGAAGCAAGCCCTTCGACACAAGTCCTGACAAGCTCAGTAAAACGATTGTTTGGTGCGTACTCGGACAGGTAAATTCCAGCACCCAATCCTATCGGAATGGATATAAGCAGGGAAATGAACAATATATAAAAGGAATTGAATAAAAAGGCCCAATGCCACCGCCGGCATCTACTTCCTCTGGAAGTGCCATAAGAAAATGCCATGAGATATGCTTAAAACCCTTTCCAAGGATTTTATATAAAAGCCAACTAATCAACACTAGAATGAGAAATGTTATACACCAGAAAATGGCCGTCCAGAGCTTATCCATATAAATTGCGGCAGTTTTCTTTTTTGAACGTTCTAAGAAGGTTGTCTCTCTCATGATTACACTCCTTTAGGCCGAAGCTTGCGGATGATAAATATTAAAAATAGCGATATGAACAGAAGCAGGAATGCCATCATATAAAGTGCATAGTTCCAGGTCGAATCGGACTGGACATTAAGTATCTCCAAAACGATATCACTTGTCAGTACTGAAGTGGGAGAATAAAGACTTCTTGGCAGGATTACGGTATTTCCTATTACCATGACAACTGCCATGGTTTCTCCAATGGCTCTTGCCATTCCAAGTATGATAGCTGTAAATATCCCTGGCCTTGCAATTGGAAGGATTACCTGAAAGATCATTTGCAGCCTTGTACTTCCAAGAGAGTAACTGGCATTGCGATATTCATTTGAAACAGCTGAGATAGCATCATCACTTATTCGGGCAATTGTAGGCAAAACCATAATCGTTAATACCAATGCCGCAGCCAATAACCCTTCACCGATGCTGTCGCCCGTAACCCGTCGGATGAGCGGTACCAGAATGGTCAGGCCAAATAGCCATAAACGATAGAAGGAATTCCGACGAGTAAGTCCAAGGTCGGCCTGATTGCATTTTTCAGCCATGGTGGTGCTATCTCAGCTGTAAAAATGGCAATAATAAGTGAAATTGGAACTGCGAATATCAGTGTAAGTCCCGTAAGTGCAAACGTACCTATTATCAATACTCCCGCACCAAATTTATTTTCTTCGGGTGACCAGTTCAAAGAGAAGAAAAATTCTTTAAAGGAGACATCCTTAAATACGAGAAACCCCGTTTTACCAATAAAAATTAATATAGACAATAAGATTAATCCAAGGAACACTGCACTGACCAGTGTATAAAACGTAAATAAACTGTTTTGCAGGTAACGTACTTTGAATTTTTTTCGCCAATTTATGATTGGCGTTGCGTCCTTAGGTTGAATTGTCGATTTTGCCGTGATTTTTTCCATGATGATACCCCCGATTTAAACACATGAAAGACCAGGCTTAATCGATGATTAAGTCTGGCCGTTCCATTTGGTTTACTTTTTCATGTCACCAAGCGGAATGAATTTTAATTTTGCAGCTGTTTTCTTTTGGAAAGTTGCGCTTTGCAGGTAAGAGATAAACGCTTTGTCTGCAGCTGAAGGGTTTTGCTTAGTTAATACGTAGCCATATTCCCAGACTGGATACTTGCCGTTCTTAACGTTTGCAGTAGTAGCAGCAACACCGTTATATTCAACTGCTTTGATATTGCCTTTTACATATGGAAGGTCTACATAACCAATTGCATATTCGTTTTCCGCAACTTTTGTTACCATTTCGCCACTTTTGCCAGCTTTTACAACATTAGAACCTTTGTCGTTTATATCTTCGCCATTTAAAGCTTTTTTAATGAAGTTTACACGAGTTCCTGAACCTATAGAACGCGTTACAACTACGATTTCGTGGTCAGCTCCGCCAACTTGTTTCCAGTTTGTGATTTTACCTGAGTAAATTTCCTGTAATTGGCTTGTTGTCAAGTTTTCCACCTTATTACTTTTGTTAACAATAATAGCAAAAGTAGTAACAGCGATTTTATGAGCTACTAAGCCTTTGAAGGCTTTGAAACCTGGTACATCTGTTGTCGCATCCCAGTCACATGCACCAATTGTAGCAGAACCCTTTAATACTGATTGTGGACCTGCGATGGAAGAAGAACCAGAAACAGAAATTCTCACTTTGCGGTTTTTCTTTTTGAAATCGCTCGCTGCCTGTTGTGTCAATGGAAGAAGTGCTGTTGAACCTGCGATTACAACTTTACCTGAAACCGTTGCAGCCGAAGCATTTGAACCTGCTGAAAATGTGAATCCTAAAAGCATTGCAAAAGAAAGGACGAGTAGAGTAATTTTATTTAATGTTTTTTTCATGATTTTCTCTCCTTATTAAATTAATTTTTAGTTAAACGATCTGAATTGCCATTTTTAAAGATTTCGATGTGATCACCATTGTCATTTGATACTGTAAGTGCAAATTTTGTTTCATCAGGAGAAACGCTAAAAGTGCTGATAGTATCTTTAAAAGTTGCCTTTTTCACAAGGCTGGTACCGTTTAACTGGTAAATGCCAGAACTTCCATCCTGCTCTTCAACAAGGATGAAAATGTTTCCTTGTGCAGAAACCTGGACTGAATTGATTTCTTTGTCGTCAACCAGTGTGGAAGCTGTTTTTCCGTCTGAACTGATTTTGTAAAGGACCGGTAGCTTGTTTTCGTCTTCAGTATTATCGCCAAGGTAGATGACGCTTCCATCAGCAAGGATTGAAGCAAAGTTTTTATTTTCAGTTGAAGCAGTAATTGCGACAGGTGCAAGAGTACTTGCAGTAAGATCTGCTAAGAACAGCTGCGGATCTGTATTGGTTGTATCAATATCGGAAACATCCGTTTTGGCATCGTCCGTATATTTGGTAACAGCAGTATTACCCAATGTATAAACTAGTTTTTTACCATCCTGGGAAACTCTTAAATCAGATTTATAGTCTTTCTTGTCATCAAGAATTTTAGTGATTGTTCCATCGATGATCGATACGGACGAAATGATTGCACTAGTATCTCCCTGAAGGAAGAATACTTTTGAACCATCTGCAGACCAAATAAAGTTTGCTTTGTAGGCATCATTATCACTATTTAGCTGTCTTGTAGTTCCATTAACTAAATCGGCAAGCATCAACATATCATTTTCATCTGTATAAACGGCTTGTTTTCCATCTGGCGATACAGACATTTCAGTGGTATTAAATTGCTTGAATGACTTCTTTTGGACGTCCATTAAATATGTAGATCCATCTTCCCCAACTTCATTCATGAACATTACACGTGAGCCATCAATCCATTTGGCATCAGAAGCAGAACCTTTTACCAATTTATTAGTGGAGATATACCATGACTGGGAACTTGCATTGTAAATATAGTCGCCGTCTAATCCCAAAACAACTGGATCCAAATGGATATACATTTGATTTTTATAAGAAGTTACAGGTGCATATAATGAAACCTTTTTATTTCCATTTAACATAAATGAATCATTTTGTTTAAAGGAAATCGTTTTGCCATTTCCAGATAATTTGTATGACGTTGATTTTTTATCATAGAAATATTTCACTTTAAATGCTGCTGCGATTTCTTTTACGGAATAAAGCGTTTTGCCTTTATAAACGATAGAAGATAATTTTCCATTAACGCCGTTCAGATTGATATTTTTTTGTCCAGCAACGATCTTCGCATTAGCTGTAGTTTTAATTTTGGCAGCAGTAGTAATTTTGGCAGCACTAGCTGTGTTAATTGGAAGAATAGTAGGTACAGCATTAACAATCAAACCCGCAATAATTAAACTCGATACTGTCTTTTTCATAACTTTCCTCCTAGGCAAATTTTATTAAATATTAATAGTACTAACATATTTTTCGGAAAAATATTTCTTTACATCCATAATGTTTCAATTTACTAGTGCAATATGATTATATAATTGGTATGTAAATCCAGTGTGGTTATTTTGTAAATCACACATGGTAAATTTGTAAATTAATTGTATAATTATCAGACTTATTTGAATAAAAAATAAAAAACAGTGGATTCATGAATCTTCCACTGTTTTTTCACTTTTATATGACTTTGTTTTTTAACTCTCCAACGGCAAACAATTCGCACCTGGCAGGCTGTCTTCTGTCAGAACACATTTTTATTAGCGAATCGGCACATGGAAAACCCATATGAAAAACATTATGATTATTGCTGAAAATCCATAAGTCATGATTGGCCTGCTATGATGTAGGCGCACCATTGTATACATTAAAAAATAAAAGAATGGCTCCATCCAAAATTTATATCCATTTAATAGCAGCAGCCTGCCCATTTTTAAGAATACCAATTCTACTGCGAGTGAAAGGATGATCCATTTTAAAATATAAATAAGCTTTTTTTTAAAACTTTCCTGGTTTGGATAATTTGAAATATATAAAAGCACTGTACAAGGAAGAATCCATATAGAATAAACAATGTCTGTAATAATATGATTCAGTAGAAAATCCGGATGATATTTCCATAAATAATGCTTTTTGCATATAATATCGTAAAGCAAATTGCAGTATGAAATATAAAATAAGGTTGGGTGGAAAACACGCCAATTTCGCCAATCGGCTTTAAAAAAAACAGCAATCCCTACTATTACTGCAAGCAATAAATGCATTAACCATACCTCTATTCCAGAAACAATCCCTGTGAAATTAACAAAAGCCTCTGCATCCTTACATGCGGATAGCAAAAACCATACTGTTCACCTACTTCTATATTCTCTCTTTTTCCCATGAAAACATGTATAGCTCCCCTTGTAATTAAACCCTTAACGCTGATATGGACTTTTTTAAAATGAAATCATCGCGCCTCTTTCATCAAATACGGAGCTTGGGTTCCAGGCAATTTCCCAAAGATTATTCTCGGGGTCAGCAAAATAAGCTGTCCTTCCGCCCCAAAATGCATCACTTGGTTTCCGGAGCACTCGCCCGCCGGCTTCCTCCACCATTTTCATGCACTCATCTACCTGCTCTGGCTTGTCTACATTAATAGCAAGTGTCATGGCTGTGTATGTATCCTCTTTCTTCTCCAATTTGACCCCTGCATCCTTTGCGAGTTCTTCAAGTGGGAATAAAGATAGAATGACCCCCGCAGTTGTGAAAGCGGCATAGTTATCTGAACTGATTTCAGTTTCTCCCCAGCCTAATTTCTGATAAAAAGTACGCAGATTCGGTAAATTCACTGCACCAATTGTTACTAGGCTAACTCTTTGCGGAATTTTCATATTCTTTCCCCATTTCCAATAATTTTCTTAATAGTATAATTATATCTCTAAATCCTCGTACAATTAAGATAAAAGAAATTCCGGTCAGTTATTAATTTACAGCCTATTTCTTTATCTTTTGTGGATAAATGGTTTTTTTGGAAAAACAGGGTGTGGATAAGGGGTTTTATCCACCCTTTTTTGTTAATAAAGCTTGTTTTCTGTTAATAGAATGCAAAAAACCAGCCTATTGAAGGCTGGCATACTAAAAGTATTTCTTTTTCCAAAAAATAAAGGCGGTTAAGCTTGTTAAAAATAATGCGAATAATAACGTGATTAAAAAGGCGTGTGGGCTGTGCTGAAACGGGATGTTGACGTTCATTCCGTAAAAGCTGGCCACCATCGTCGGAAATGAAAGGATAATGGTAATTGACGTCAAAAATTTCATTACGATGTTTAGGTTATTCGAAATGATCGAAGCAAAAGCATCCATCATCCCGCTCAGGATGGAGCTGTAGGTTTCCGCCATTTCGATGGCCTGTGTTTTTCAATGATGACATCTTCGAGAAGATCCTTATCCTCATCATACATTTTTATATAATTAAAGCGGAGAATCTTATCGAGTACCACTTTATTTGACCTGAGCGATGTCGTAAAGTAGACAAGGCTTTTTTCTAATGCCAAAAAGGCATAAAGCTCTTTATTTTTCATTGACTGATGCAATTCACGTTCAATTTCATTCGTCTTCTTGTTAATTTGTTTTAAATAACGAAGATAGTACATCGAGATGACATAAAGGATTTGCAGCGCGAAACGCGTCTTTTTAAAAGTAAAGAATTCCTTTACTTTATTTGTTTTAAAATGGCCAGGATCGGCGTATCTTTTAATGAAACAGTAATAATGCAGTCATTAGTAAGGACAATCCCAATTGGAATGGTCTCATAAATAGGGAAGCCGGAATCATCATGTGTAATATACGGAAAGTCAACGATGATGTAAACATGGCCGTTATCCCTTTCAATCCGCGGACGTTCTTCATCATCCAGGGCATCTTTAATAAAGTCGACAGAAATTTGCGTGTCTTCGGCAACCTTCATTATCTCTGCTTCTGTTGGGGCATACATATTCACCCAGCATCCTTTGGTTACCTGCTCGATCTTTTCCAACTGCCGATCAGTACTGCTTTTAAAAATTTCGATCATGTTAAAACCTCCTCATCACATTCTTAGAGGAAGCCGTCCTACCTTATCTTATCAAGAGCTGATATTCTTGCAGAAATCAAATCGATCCATTCAAAGATAATCTTGACTTCCCCCCGCCTTTCAGGGTCCGGGTCTATCGAATAACTCAAAAATATCAACTCCTTTGAAATAACAATCCAACCTTATCATAAACCCTAATTCATTAAATCTCAAACCTGTTTTTAACTATTTTTCGGGAAAGAAAGGATTAAGGTGAATTAATACTTCATCAATATTGTCATATTTGGAAATAAGCTTGTCCTTTATCGACTTCGAAAGATCATGGCCTTCTTTGATCGTTTTAAAATGGTCAATTGAAATCCTTAAATCAACGAGCACATAATGGCCGTGTTCACGTGCCCTGATACGATCAATTCTGCGTACTTCCTCAAATTCGGAAATAACCGATATGTAATCCTGAAGAGTATTAGTATTAATACTGCGCTCAAGCAGGATATCAAAGGCCTCTGTCAGCATTTCTTTTGCTATTTTAAAAATTAAATAAGCTACAAAGATACTCGCAATCTTATCCCCATATAAAAGGAAAGGAATATTAAAGCGGTTACCAGCAATAGAGAACAGAACACCAATAGCAGCTGCAATGGACGCAACAATATCAGCTTTATGGTCAAAGGCGATGGCTTCAATCGCCTTGCTGTTTTGCTGTTTTGCCACCTTTAATGAAGAGCGGTATAAGAGCATCTTTGCCCCATACGAAAAGATGGCCACCCACATAGCCATGAAACTTGGTATTTCAATCGGGTGGAAGAATCCACTGATTCCTTCATATACAACATAAAAGGATACAAGCAGTAACAGGATACCGACGATTCCGGAAACAATTACTTCCGCCTTCCCGTGTCCATATGGATGTTCCTCATCAGCAGGCTTATTGGCTATCTTGATTACCAAAAGAACAATAATTGAGGCAAAGACATCTGCTGCGGAGTGAATACCGTCAGCAAATACGGCATCACTCTTTCCGTAGTGGCCGATAAGAATTTTCCCCAAGGTTAAGATAATATTGCTAAAGACGCTGATCCAGGCTATCTTTTTAGCTAGTGATTCTCTCATTTCAACACCTCATAAAAAATGCGGCAGCCTTATTGCCCGCATAGTTTCAATCACTTCTAAAAGTCCTCTGAAATCATATCAAATGGGATATAGGTGAGTCTAGAGCAACAAACTTACGCTTATCAAACTATGTTGCTCTGTTCAAACTTCTTTATATATAAGAAACAGACCGCCACTAATCCTGATTGTTTTCCTTCATCATTTCTTCTTCTTCTTTTACCGTGATTCTAGTGATTTGATCCTGCAGCTGATGAAAGGCCTGATCTAAATTCTCTCGTGCTGGAATATTATTTTCCTCTTTCATTAAGTCATCTCCTTAATCTTCAATAAAGTTTACTTTGTAAAATGAGTAATAATTAATGATTTGTGGAAAATACTTTATGAACCAATATATCTTTCCAAAAGGAGTGTTACACGATGGAACAAAAAACACCTAAAGATTCAACAAAACTAGCAGGACGGAACTTCAAGGCCGACGATTATAATGCAGAAGACACGCTCTCCTCTGGATTGGCCACTACTCATGAACAAGTAAGTGATGTATATGCAGAAGGGGACATTAGCGCAATAATCGACCACTCAAAAAAGCAAAATTCGGAAGAAAAATAAGCTAATTTGCTGAAAATGATGAGAAAACAGCTTCGATTGAAGCTGTTTTCTTTATTTAATACCCTAATTTAATCGTTATCAACATATGCATCATGTTCATATCCCGGTAAATCACCATAGCTTGTCATAATACCTTCTTCATCCAGTGATTGTTCATATTTTTCATGCTGGGGGTTGGGATAAACGGTAATATTGTTCCCATACATATCATTGCCTACAAAGTTTTCATAGTCCTCCACAAAGCCAATATTTTCATCGGATTCATCATAAATATCATTATATTGGCTATTCGGGTACGCTAAATCGGAAGGTGTTTCTGAAGTTCCGAACTCTGCGACCTCCTGCCATGTATCTTCAGCGTCGTACGCAACATTCTCATGCTTTTCATCCAAATCAAACTTTCCAAAATCGGGCATGAGAACGCCTTCTTCAATCGGGCGTTTATGCGAGACCACCTGATCAGGGCTATGCTCTTTACAATATACCGTTGTCGGCAAGGCCTCCAGCCGTTCTGCTGGAATATCCCTTCCGCATACTTCACACTTCCCATATTTTCCATTATCAATGGTTTCCAGGGCATGATCGATATTCCTTAATTGCAGCTTATAGTGTTCCCTTAGAGCGATATCTTTTTCCCGTTCGTATAATTCAGTGGCATCATCGGCTGGATGATTATCATAACTGGATAGTTCCCCCATTGATCCATGAACAAAATCCTGGTTGAAACCAAAGTTTTCATTGTCCTCCAGATGTTGATTAAGCTCCTTTTTCTCCTGAAGCAATCTCGACTGAATTTCGGATAGCTGTTGAGCGGATAGCATCGCTAAAACCCCTTCCTTAAAAAGTGTTTATAAAAGACTTCCCATGTATGGCCCGAGTGATTAAGCAATATTTGAGTTAAAGATTTATTTCGTTTCGTGCATCCTTTTCATATTGTGCCACTTTATAGGACTTTCATTACGACAACTTTTATAACTAAGAATATTTATCGCCACAGCCTTTTTTAAAAATCAGAAAGACAAAATAAGGCCGGTGAAAAGTCACCAGCCTTAATACAGAAATTATTTTAGTTAAGTAAAACCTTAACAGCCTGAATGCCAAAATAAATACCAAATCCGATCAGAGATATACCCGACAAAACAGAAATAAAGATAACTAAGCCAGAGGTTAAAAATCGTTTAAATGTGCTGGCGATACTCGCCATCGTCAAATCCCATATTAATAAGCCAATTAAAATAGCCGTACTGTATATGATTAGCTGCTTATGTCCATACGAAGCAGCTGTTCTTGCCAATACCGAGCCATAGATTCCAAGCCAGAATAAAATCGTCAGCGGGTTGGAAATAGACATTAAGAAACCAGACATAAACGATCGAATTAACGGTTCGTTTTTCCGCCTTTGGTCCAGGGTCACTTCAGAGGCTTTCATGATTGTCTCAATCCCCGTATAAAGCAGGACAAAGCAGCCAAAGGATAATAAAAATGTTTTCACAAAAGGTGTATCAATGAAATTTACAACACCTACATATACAATCAGCATATAGATGACATCTGCTGCCATGGCTCCAACTCCAATCAGCCATGAATGCCAAAAGCCATGCCTAATGCCCCTGTCTATTTGTGCGGCATTAATTGGCCCGATGGGAGCAGCCAGCGTCAGACCCAATAGAATATAACTGATGAATACACTCATTCGATTCTCTCCCTTACTGCAAATAAAGCCTGTTTATAAATCTTTATTCAGAGAATCGTGCTTGTACCACAAAAAAAGTAAGTAAAAAAGCTTCTGGATTTTTTCCAGAGGCTCTTTTAATGAAGAAAAATTATTTTATTTCCGACAGATCTAAATGTCCAGAAGTAAACATTCTACTCTCCGCCTGTACAGTTTTCTGTCCGAGAATATTAAAGGTATCAATCTCTATAATATATTTGGCCTGTGCTTAGACTCTTTATAAATTTTCCCAACATATTCTCCAATCAAGCCGATGGCAATCAGTTGAAGTCCCCCGATCAGCCAGATGGAGGTAATTAAAGAAGTCCAGCCTGTCTGGGTGCTGCCCATAAGTTTCAATGTCAGGAAATAGATGCCGAATACTATACTTGCAAAAAAAGAAACAAAGCCAATCAGCAGCACCAGCCTGATTGGGGTGACAGAAAAGGAGGTAATTCCATCAAATGCAAACGCAAGCATCTTTCTGAGCGGATATTTTGTCTCTCCAGCCTGCCTTTCCAGACGGTCATAGTACACAGTGTCCGACCGGAAACCAATTAAAGGCACTATCCCGCGAAGAAACATGTTTACTTCCTTAAAATTTTCAAGCTCTTCAACAGCCCTCTTGCTCATTAAACGGAAGTCGGCATGATTATAAATTAACTCCACGCCCATTATTCCCATCAATTTATAAAATCCCTGGGCTGTCCACCGTTTGAAAACCGTGTCTGTTTCTCTGCCACGGCGAACACCAAAAACTACCTCATATCCATCTTTGAATTTTCCAACAAATTCCCGTATCACTCTGATATCATCCTGCAGGTCTGCATCAATCGATATGATGCAGTCTGAATTTTCCTTTGCAGTAAACAAGCCAGCCAAAAGCGCATTTTGATGGCCGACATTGCGAGATAATTTCAACCCACGCACCAGGTTGTTCCGAAGGCTTTCCTTATAGATTTTCTCCCATGTTTTATCCATACTTCCATCATCGACAAAAAGGATTTTGCTTCTGTTTGATATCATGCCTTCGGAAATCATCTCCGATAATAGCTGTCCGAGCTGTTCAATAGTCTCAGGTAATACCTCTTCCTCATTGTAGCATGGCACCACAATGGTTAAATTCGGTTCCATCATTTACTGCTAACCTCCTGCTGTTTACGATGCCTTGTATAGATATATCCTCCAGGCTGAATTCTTTGATGTGAAAACCTTTTGAAGGATTAAATTGTTGGCCGAAGCATTATCGATCGGCAGGGCTGAAAAAATATACCGTCCGCCCATTTTTTTAAAAAGATCTGTATCAATATGAAGGTTTTTCAAGTGTCTCTTAGAACCTTTTTTTATCATATAATTCTTTCCTAATTCGGCTGAAAATAAATAACATCGGCCGCCCCATTTATCGAAATAGGTTTGTATTGTCTTATTCCTTGCTAATTCCTTCTTTATTATCTTTCTAAATTGATGCTTATAGCTCAGCGGATAAAAATTGTTGTACGTATCAAGAGTAAAAAAACCGTTATACTGCGCTATGGCCGGATGCAAGCCTATGCTTGCTACCCGGTAGTCCGCCATTGGCTGCCCTATATAATCCTTCACCTGCCGAAAAAGGTCTTCTGCGTAAAATTCTTTTACCGTAGGTTTATTTTGATAAATAAGTTCATCATTAAATAAACAGAGTAACGCAATTTGGGCAGCCAAAAAGCCCCTAGCGGCGGATTGCAAATTCACCCTCTGTTCAGAAATAATCTTAAGTGCAAGTGCAAAGCCGGCATAAATAACGAGGCCTTAAAAAGTGAAACCTTGCAAAATTAAAGGTATTCAGAAAGTGAAAATGCTTGGTAACTGGAATCCAACCTTCATAAAACCAAAATGCGTACCAGGTAGATAAAAGAAAATTTAATACAAATAAAAAAACAAATACTTTCTCCTGCTTCCAAAGATTCTTTGAATAAACAAAGTAGAAGGCAATTAGTGTAGCAGGGAAAATAAACAGGGCATGAACAGTCATTACATGGTTATGGCCAAGGATGAAATTTTTCAAAACAAGCCGGACCGCCCTCCATAAGGGCAATGTAGTATGGAAATACTCATCTCTGCTATTTGGCACCTTCTCAAATAAAAAAGAGTACACAAGCCGGTATTCTACCAGCATATAAATGGATGACATATAAACAATCGAAAACAATAAAGGCAGTCCCCACCCTCTCTTCCTGACAATATCACTCAGCCAGAGAATACCCATTGCGGCCAGGAAGAAGAAAAAACCGAGGACAATACTTGAATACAATGGCAAAAGGGTAAAAACCGCATAGTTTTTCCATGACTTGTCCCCGTTTCGAACATTCAAAAATGCCCACAGAGCAAGCGGCATACCAAGCGTACTTAGCATTCCAGAAGGCCAAAATGGGGTCAGCGAAAAGGCAAGCGCTGTTCCGACACGGATAAGACCGTACTTTTCATCAGTAAGAAGATGCCGTTTTAGCAAAAGATACATGCCTAAAAAGGCAAATATTCTGGTAATCGCCTGGCTTATTGCATAGGCGGACATAGTAGGAAACAATACATACAGCCAGACTATACCGCTTAGTTCCGTGCCAAAAGCGTTGCGCGGCAGCCCATTGATTATTTGAGGTATTATGCCATTGACCGGCGAAAGATTTCGCCGCTCCTTGCCAGGATACGATACCAGGCGAGATTGGAGTCCAGATTATCGTGTACGCGTATGTGGGCATTTTCCTGTAAAAGAAATAATGGAGAAAGGTATCCTGCCAGGATAACGAGAGCAAAGACAATCAATCTCGGCTCTTTCAAGCTGTTTATTTTCAAACCATCGCACCTCATAGATAAATAATCTTCCACTTTCATGCTAATAAGGTTTGCTTTATGGATGGAAATTATTCCATTTTTATAAATCTGTCGATCTTTCCTGCCTATTTTTCGAATCGACATAAATAGTGAAAATTCGCTCTTTACATTTGGTAATCATTTCATTAAAATTAATTTTATCATTAAAAATAATTTTAACGATAAAATATTTTCTTAAAGGGTGATGACATGTTTCAAATATTAAAAAATCCTAACTATTTTCGCTTTTGGCTTGGACAGATTATTTCACAGCTGGGCGACGGTATCACCAGAGTGGCAATTGTCTATCTAGTTGCAACACTTTCAAAAGATCCTCTTGCAATCGGGCTTGTCATTTTTGCACAGCTTCTGCCGACAGCATTTTTTGGGATTTTTCTTGGACCATTGGCCGATAAATACAATCGTAAATGGTTAATGACTGCAGCGGACCTTTACCGGATGGCTATCGTTCTGCTGATGATTCCATTCCACGGCTCTGCTCTGGCATTAATTGTCTTAATTGCATTTCAGGGTCTGGGCTCAGCATTGTTTGACCCCGCCCGGGCATCTTCCATTCCTGAGCTTGTCGGAGAAGATAAAATCCAGGAAGCTACTTCCCTGTCACAGTCCACCAGGGCAGCAATGGATATCATTGGTCCTTCAATAGGCGCCCTATTAATGGTATCGAAAAATTTTGATATGATTTTTGCCATTGACGCAGCTACCTTTGCCCTCTCAGCTATGTTTATCCTCACACTAAAATCTCTTGGCAAAATTCATTCTAAAACTCCAGCACAATCAGAAAAGTACTTTTCCTCCCTTACATCAGGGATTCGTGAAGTAACGAGAATGCCATTGCTTCGATTTTTATTGATTCTTCTGATGCCGATAACCCTGGTCATTGGGGTATTGAATACAAATCTTATTGCTGTCCTTACGAATACATTCCAAGTATCTGCCTTTCATTTCGGATTTATCGAGGCATCACTTGCGATTGGTGTTATTTTGGGTGCGGCTGTTGTAGGACCGTTATTTTTAAAGAAAATGAAGCCTGGAACGATTCTTCTCACGGGAACAGCAGCGATTGGCATCTGGATGGTGCTTATCATTCCTCTTGATTTTTTAAGAGTGGAATACGGCGTTGTTCCGATTTATGTGTGGTGTATAATGGTAGGTATACTTAATGCCTTTATTAATGTGCCTTTAAGCAGCTTATTTTTAAAGGCAACGCCTGCTCCTTTTCAAGGCCGTGGATCTTCTTTATTAGGATTGACAGCCAGCTCTTTTCAAATTGCTGGCATATTAATAGGTGGATGGATTGGCAGAGAAATCGGAGTGTTGTACGGCACTGCCCTTGCTGGAAGCTTGTTAATAGTAGTGTCTGCTATGCTTCCGTTGCTAAAAGGGTATAAAAGTTTGTCAGAAAACCGAAAACCAGAATCAGTCCCAGAAACACAGCCAGTTGCAGCTAACTAATACGGGAGAGATATACATGAAAAAAATAGATGATATAGAAGTGGCAAAAATGCTGCTTGACCCGCGTAAAAGAAACATATTGGACATTGCAAAAAATCCGGTTACAGTCAGCCAAATGGCAGAGGAATTACAGGAAAAACAATCACGGCTCTATTATCATGTAAAAAAACTAGAGGAAGCCGGTTTGCTGGAGCTCGTGGAAACACGCCAGCTCGGGAATCTTATAGAAAAATACTATCAGACCTCAAAAGCCGCCGGACAACATATTTTTCAGCTGGATGAAAGTTTGCAGGTCAAACATCATGGTGCACTGATGGAACAAATTATGAATGTGCTTCAGCCAGGTTTGAAATTGCTGGAGCAAGAGCTGAAGAACGGCCGTGTGGATAAATTTGAAGAAGCGGTACATTTGGCAATCAGCTTCAATAAGATGACCGGCAAGGAATGGAACAATTCTCATAATCGGATGCTAAGGGCGATTAAGGAAGAAGTAAATCCTTCGGAGGATGTAAAGGAAGTCCCTCTGCCGTCGGACCTTACAGAGGAACAAATGAATAAAAAATCCAAGTATGCCTATTTTCTTTTAAGCTACCGGATAGATGAGACTCCTGAAGACAAAGATAAACAAAAATAAAAGGCAAATCCTTCTTTATGAGGATTTGCTCAGGCTGGAAACCAACTCGATGAAAATTGAGCTTGCCTACAGCCTTTTTATTTTAGTCTGTCTTAGAATGAGGCTGTTGATCTCCGTTCCAGGCACTCGCTTTCCGCGGGGCTGGCGGTGAGCCTCCTCGGCGCGTTGCGCCTGTGGGGTCTCACCTGTCCCGCTGCTCCCGCAGGAGTCTCGCGCCCTCCACTCCATTCAACAGGGTTTAGAAAGTTAGTGTGGTAGTAGAACCAAACCTAGTTTAAAATAGATAAATTTACCCTAGAGGTGATGAAGATGCTTTCGAAAAACAACCTAACCCAATGAGATCAACTTGAAATGGTTGCTTTAGACCAACTTGTTCCTCAGGGCCATTTGGTCCGTAAGATGGAATCGGCCCTTGATTTCTCTTTCATTTATGACTTAGCCAAGGATGTGTATTCGGAAGTAGGTCGCTCAAGTATTGATCCTGTTATTCTAATTAAACATGAGGTCTCTACTACATCAGAAGAAATGTCCACGTTTACTGAACAAATATACACATCTGCATCTGAGACTGCTGTAATAGCTGCACAGGCTGCCTCCAATACCAGGTCTGCTGCATCTGTAATGGAAGAACAGGACAGTCATATTAACCAGATAGGAAACTCATTACATGGACTCACAGATATGGCAAATGATATGCAAAAGCTAATACAGCATTTTAAACTTTAATGTTATTAAAAAAATTGCCTTTCCCGTAATTGTCTCGGGAGGCTTTTTTCATTTTGATGAAGGATTATGAAGGCCCTACTTTTTGTCCATAATGGAGATGAATACTTGAAAGGGTGACACTTCATGCAGAATCATTTATATATAAAATTTTTACGGCTTCCACTATTGATACGGGGCTTGCTGATTACATTGCTGTTTGTCCTCCTGTTCGGAGTCGCCATCCATTTGATTGAGCCATCCACTTTCCCATCCATATTCGATGGAATCTGGTGGGCCATCATCACTGCTGCCACTGTAGGATATGGAGATTACGTTCCCCATTCTCTTCCAGGAAGAATGGCTGCGGTCACTCTTATTTTAATCGGAGCGGGATTTGTTTCTTCCTACTTTATTACTCTTGCAACGGCTGCCGTCACGAAGCAAAATGCCTTTTCCGAAGGGAAAATTGCCTATAAGGGAAGAGGCCATATTGTTATCATTGGCTGGAATGAAAGATCCAGAGAGCTCATAAAAAAGCTAACAACTATTGATTCTCCTCAAGCCCTTGTCCTGATTGATGAAACTTTAAAAAAGAACCCAATCCAGTCAAGATATGTACACTACATACAAGGAACGCCCCATTTGGACGATACCCTCTTAAAAAGCAATATTTTTGAGGCTGAAAAAGTGCTCATTACTGCCGACCAAAGCAATGAAGAAATTCAAGCTGATATGAACAGCATATTAACGATACTTGCTATAAAAGGATTGTGTCCAAAAGTAACCTGTATCGTTGAAATATTGACAGCCGAACAAATACTCAATGCCAATCGGCCGGGGCTGATTTAATTCTTCAATCAAACAAACTAACCAGCGTGTTTATGCTGAATAGCCTGCAATCACAAACTTCAGGTCTCCTGCCTGAAGTTTTGGCCAACTTCAGGAAAACATTCTGCTGGAAACCTTTGACTCTGAAAAATGGAGAGGAATGAGTTTTTTGGAGGCTTCAAACTCACTATTAGTTGATGAAAGAAGAATATTGCTGGGCATTAAAAGAGGGGAGGAGATTATTCTTAATCCTCCCCGTGATCTCTGCTTAATGGACAATGACATTCTTTTATCCATTAAGTAATCAGTATGGCTTCAAGCCGATCAACAATCCCTTTTCCCCTGTCGATAAATTCATCCGGGATACTGGCATCACTATCAACAGGCTCTGAAAATTGGTTGAGGGTGCCGGAAAACGTGCCAGTTTCGGCATGATCATCTAGCCCCCGCTGGTACTTGTGCGACAGAATAAACGGCCTTCCCAGCTCCACTGTACAATTTCTGGCATCGAGCTGGCCATCAATCGATTTAAACGGCAGCCTGACAAATTGATAACCTACTTTGTCATCGATTTCATAATCAAAATAACCGTGGTCATATTCCCAATTGCCACCAACCGTGTATCCCATCGGTTTCAATTTCTGCTCCAATTTATATAAATCAAAATGCTTTCCCTCTACTTTTGATGGCAGTTCAATCATATCCAAACCCCCTGTTTGCTTTTTTATAGCTTCTCCAAGCAAAGGGGTTTAATGTAAAAAAAGAGGTTTACTTTTCATATTAATAAAAAAAGAGTGCTGACCGTTTTGGGACCAGCACTCTTCCTTTTATTTCAGGCGTTTTTCTAATTCAGCTTTTTTCTCTTCAAATCCTGGCTTCCCTAAAAGGGCAAACATATTTACCTTATATGCCTCTACCCCAGGCTGGTCAAACGGATTTACACCAAGCAGGTAGCCACTCATGGCGCATGCTTTTTCAAAGAAATAAACAAGATAGCCGAAGGTGAACTCATCCATTGCAGGAATGGATACAATCAGATTCGGTACATTACCGTCAGTATGTGCAAGCATCGTGCCTTCAAATGCTTTGTTATTAACAAAGTCAATTGTCTCTCCTGCAAGATAATTTAAACCGTCCAAATCGCTATCCTCTTTACTAATCTTCAGTTCATGGCGCGGCTTTTCGACCTTGATAATCGTTTCGAATAAATCGCGGCGCCCTTCCTGAACGTATTGTCCTAGAGAATGCAGATCTGTTGAAAAGTTAGCTGAAGATGGGAAAATTCCTTTCTGGTCTTTTCCTTCACTTTCGCCAAACAGCTGCTTCCACCATTCAGAAAAATACTGTAAACCTGGCTCGTAGTTAATTAGCATTTCAATCGTTTTGCCTTTGTTATAAAGAGCATTTCGAACTGCTGCATACTGATAAGCCTGATTCTCTTCAAGCTCAGAATGTCCAAAATCTTCTTTTGCTTTTGCTGCACCGCTCATCATATCTTCGATGTTCGCACCGCTTACAGCGATTGGAAGCAAGCCAACAGCCGTAAGGACTGAATAACGTCCGCCGACATCGTCAGGAATAACAAACGTTTCGTATCCTTCTTCAGTTGCAAGTGTTTTTAATGCTCCCCTTGCTTTATCTGTGGTCGCATAAATACGTTTTCGTGCTTCTTCTACTCCATACTTTTCCTCAAGAAGCTTGCGGAATAAACGGAAGGCAATCGCAGGCTCTGTGGTTGTGCCTGATTTAGAAATTACGTTGATGGAGAAGTCTTTACCTTCAAGAAGGTCCATTACGTCCCTTATATAAGTGGAACTGATATTATTTCCAGCAAAAATAATTTGTGGAGTGCTGCGTTTTTCTTTTGGAAGAGCATTGTAAAAGCTGTGCTGCAGCATTTCGATTGCCGCTCTTGCACCGAGATAGGAGCCGCCAATTCCGATGACAATCAGCACATCAGAATCAGATTTAATTTTTTCCGCAGACTTTTGAATGCGGGAAAATTCCTCTTTATCATAATCAACTGGAAGGTCGATCCATCCTAAAAAGTCATTACCTGCCCCAGTTTTTTCATGAAGTGAATGGTGTGCCACTTTTACGGCATCGCGCAAATAAGTAAGTTCATGTTCCCCAAAGAATGTCAGGGCTTTTGAGTAATCAAAACGAACGTGTGTCATGTATGATCCTCCGTAATTTTATTTTCAATTATCACTTTACCCAAAGCCGGCACGATTATCAAGGAACTGCCACCGATGTAAGCGCGTCCAATTTCGATAATTTTTTTACATTCATAATAATTTAGTAATTTAAGGAGATTTTTGTCGAATCTATAGAGAAAAACAGCCTGAACGCAATGTCCAGGCTGTAAACTAAATTTATAAGGAAGCACGTAAAATCGCTAGTACATCTTCTTTGTTGAGCTTTTTGAAATTACCAAACTCGCCGTTGGCCATTGCTTTGTCAGCCATTAAATCCAGATTGCTGTCATCAATTTGATAATCAGCTAGGCGGGTAGGCGCACCAAGGCTTGACCAGAATTCACGTAGCTTATCAATTCCTTCAAGGCCAGCCTCTTCGTCAGACTTTCCGGCTGGATCTACGCCAAACACTCTAACAGCTAATTGCTTAAAGCGGGCTGGATTCTCTTTTAGATTGTGCTTCATCCAATTCGGGAAGAGAATCGCAAGTCCGCCAGCATGTGGGATATCATATACAGCTGAAACTGCGTGTTCAATATTATGGGTAGCCCAGTCACCACGGTACCCCATTTGCAGCATGCCATTTAGAGCTATGGTTCCATTGTATAAAATCGTTTCACGGTATTCGTAATTCTCTAAATCATTGATCAGCTTCGGAGCTGTTTCGATAACAGTCGTTAACACGCCTTCACACATACGGTCCTGAAGCGGAGTGTTTTCAACCTGGTGGAAATATTGTTCAAAAACGTGTGTCATCATATCGACCATTCCATAAATCGTATGGTCCTTCGGAACAGTAAAAGTATTAACCGGATCTAGGATTGAAAACTTAGGGAATGTTAAAGGGCTTCCCCATCCGTATTTTTCCTGTGTTTCCCAGTTGGTGATAACCGAGCCACTGTTCATCTCAGAGCCAGTTGCAGCAAGTGTAAGCACTGTTCCAAATGGAAGTGCTTCAGCAGCAAATGCTTTTTTAATGACTAAATCCCAAGCGTCTCCATCATATTTTGCACCTGCAGCAATCAGCTTTGTGCAGTCGATAACACTTCCGCCTCCCACAGCCAGGATGAAATCGATGCCTTCATTCTTGCAGATTTCGATACCTTTCCTCGCAGTAGTGATTCGCGGATTCGGCTCAACACCTGGAAGTTCAAACACTTCAGCGCCAATTTCCTTAAGCTGATTTAAAACCTGCTCATAAAGACCGCTGCGTTTGATGCTTCCGCCACCATATACAAGTAAAACCTTTTTTCCATATTGAGGAATTTCAGTTTTTAATTGTTCAAGTTGATCTTTTCCAAAAATTAATTTAGTCGGATTCCAATAAGTGAAGCTTTGCAATTCGATCAACCTCCTTTAATAGTCAGTTTTTATTATTATCCATTTTATAATCATTTGCAAAGAACACGGCTTGGATAAAAAATTTATTCTTTTCCATGAATATTTATTGGCAGCAGGATTCATTCTATTATTGAATCCATCTATTAAGGAGGAACTTACATGAGTGCGATTCAACGCATTGCACTGGCATTAACCATTATTGGCGCTATTAACTGGGGATTAATCGGATTTTTCCAATTTGACCTTGTTGCAAATATATTCGGTGGCCAGGATTCAGCGATTGCCAGAATCATTTATGGTTTAGTAGGCATTGCCGGACTTATTAACCTCGGGCTTCTTTTCAAACCGAATGAAGAACTGGAAAGAGATCCAGAAGTCAGGCCGACTCGATAATATCAATTATTAGAAAAACTTGGCATCCGCAAAGTCCTTTGGCTAATGCCATAGTTTTTCTTATCACGCTCGTGAATGCCAAGTCCTTTGGCACTCGCCAAAAAAATCCTTGCAGCAACTGCAAGGATTTTTTGCGTCTTATTAAATCCAGCCTCTAAAGCGGGAAGCTTCAGACATTTTTCGTGCGCCAACCATGTAGGCAGCCAGGCGCATGTTTACTTTTCGGCTTTCAGCCGTGTCGTATACATTATTAAAAGACTGGACGATTTTTTTGCGAAGCTTTTCAGTCACTTCTTCCTCGGTCCAGTAGTATCCTTGATTGTTCTGAACCCATTCAAAATAAGAAACGGTAACGCCGCCTGAGCTTGCAAGCACGTCCGGCACTAATAGGATGCCGCGCTCTGTAAGGATTTTAGTTGCCTCCAAAGTCGTTGGCCCGTTTGCCGCTTCAACAATAATAGAAGCTTTAATATTATCGGCGTTTTTCACGGTAATTTGGTTCGAGATAGCTGCTGGCACAAGGATATCGCAATCCAGTTCAAGCAGCTCCTGATTGGTGATCGTATTATCGAATAACGTAGTCACCGTACCAAAGCTGTCACGGCGATCGAGTAGATAGTCAATGTCAAGTCCGTCCGGATCATGCAGAGCACCGTAAGCATCGGAAATTCCAATTACCTTCGCGCCCGCGTCGTGCATGAATTTCGCAAAAAGCTTCCTGCATTTCCAAAGCCCTGTACGATTACACGGGCCCTTCAACAGAAATGCCACGTTTTTTCGCTGCTTCTTCGATACAAAATACAACACCCTGGGCAGTTGCTTTTTCACGTCCCTGGGAGCCGCCAAGCACAATGGGTTTTCCGGTAATGAATCCTGGAGAATCGTACTCGCGAAGCCTGCTGTACTCATCCATCATCCAGGCCATAATCTGCGAGTTCGTGTATACATCAGGAGCAGGAATGTCCTTGGTAGGGCCAACAATCTGGCTGATTGCCCTTACATACCCGCGGCTCAGCCTTTCAAGCTCACCCATAGACATCGTGCGCGGATCGCAAATGATTCCGCCTTTTCCTCCTCCATAAGGCAGGTCGACAATTCCGCATTTCAGGCTCATCCACATTGATAAAGCCTTCACTTCATCCTCATCAACCTCTGGGTGGAAACGGACACCGCCCTTTGTTGGGCCGACTGCATCATTATGCTGGGCACGATAGCCGGTAAATATTTTTACAGAACCGTCATCCATGCGGACTGGTATCCGGACATTCAGCATCCTTAATGGCTCTTTCAGCAATTCATACATTTCCTCGCCATAGCCTAGTTTCTCCAGTGCGTCTTTAATAACAACCTGTGTTGAAGTTAAAAGATTTAATGATTCTTCCGCCTGACCTGCTTTTTTGTTTGTTGTTTCTGCGGCTCCCATTACTGCACCCCTTAGTTTGTTTTAAAAAATTAATCCTCTATTTAAATATTTCTCTATTTAGCCCAATACTTTTTGAATACGTTCGATTGCCCAGTCAAGCTCTTCCGTTGTAATAACCAACGGTGGTGCGAAGCGGATTACGGTATCATGTGTTTCCTTGCACAGCAGTCCATATTCCTTTAATTCCTCGCAATATTTTCGGGCAGGTTCTGTCAATTCAACCCCAATAAACAAACCTCTGCCGCGAACTTCCTTAATAATTGGGTTGGAAAACTCTTTTAGTTTCCCCATGAAATACTCGCCTAGCTCAAGAGATCTCTCTGCTAGTTTTTCTTCAGTTAAAACATCAAGCGCTGCTATTGATACAGCACATGCCATTGGATTTCCGCCAAATGTTGAACCGTGGGAACCCGGATTGAAAACCCCTAAAATATCCTTGTTTGCAACCACGCAGGAAATAGGGAAAACACCACCGCCCAAAGCTTTGCCAAGGATGTACATATCCGGTTGGATTCCTTCCCATTCGCAGGCGAACATTTTTCCAGTACGGGCAAGTCCCGCCTGGATTTCATCGGCAATAAACAGGACATTGTTTTCTTTACACAAATCAAAGGCCTGTTTCATGAACCCTTCCTTAGGGATGACAATTCCTGCTTCCCCCTGGATTGGTTCAATCAAAAATGCTGCTGTATTTGGTGAGATTGCTTCTTTCAGCGCTTCAAAATCTCCGTAAGGGATAAGCTTGATGCCTGGCAGCATCGGCCAAATCCGCGCTTGTATTCTGCTTCGGAAGATAAAGAGACAGCAGTCATTGTGCGGCCATGGAAATTGCCCACACAAGCGATGATTTCAGCCTGGTTGTCTGCTATGCCTTTCACATCATATGCCCAGCGACGAGCTGCTTTAACAGCCGTTTCAACCGCTTCCGCACCTGTATTCATCGGCAGGGCCATTTCCATTTTTGTCAGCTCACAAACTTTTTCATACCATGGTCCAAGCTGGTCATTATGGAATGCACGTGAAGTCAGTGTCACACGGTCAGCCTGGTCTTTAAGCGCCTGGATAATTCTTGGGTGGCGGTGGCCCTGGTTAACGGCAGAGTACGCGCTTAGCATATCCATGTATTTATTACCTTCAGGATCCTCAACCCATACTCCCTCTGCCTTAGTAATGACAATTGGCAGCGGATGATAGTTGTTTGCTCCGTATTTTTCCGTTTGCTCGATTAATGATTGTGAAGCTGTTTCTTGTACCATAAAAACCTCTCCTCCATTCGTGTTGATAATAACGGATATTTCTATTATAACCGGAATCCCCTATAAGGAGGATTCCGACCTTCATTAATACATTTCAGATGTTGTTTTCGCTTGCATATGAAGAAGCAGATAGTCTGGTCCGCCCGCCTTAGAGTCGGTTCCGGACATATTGAAGCCGCCAAATGGCTGGTAGCCAACAATCGCGCCTGTACAGCCGCGGTTGAAGTAAAGGTTTCCGACATGGAAATCTTCACGGGCCTGTTCCATGTGTGCACGGTTTGTCGTGATGACCGCACCTGTTAAGCCGTACTCGGTGTTGTTCGCAAACTCAATTGCTTCGTTGAAATCCTTCGCTTTTGAGAAGCCGACAACCGGGCCAAAAATTTCTTCCTGCATGATGCGGGATTTCGGATCAAGGTCAGCGAAAATCGTTGGTTTGATGAAGAAGCCCTTGGAATCGTCGCCTTCTCCACCTGCCATCAATTTGCCTTCCTGCTTGCCAATTTCCACGTACTCCATGATCTTTTTGAATGCATTGCGGTCAATAACCGGACCTGTGAACGTGCTTTGCTCCTCAGGATTGCCGACAGTCAATTGGCTGGTCAATTCAACCACACGGTTCAGCACCTGGTCGTACACGTCTTCCACAACAATGGCACGTGAACAAGCAGAACATTTTCTGCCGGAGAATCCGAACGCCGAAGCCATGATCGATTGAGCCGCTAGCTCCAGGTCTGCCTCGCTGTCAACGACGATCGTATCTTTTCCGCCCATTTCCGCAATCAGGCGCTTCATCCACAGATGGCCTTCGCCTACTTTGGATGAACGTTCAAAAATACGAAGACCGACTTCACGTGAACCCGTAAAGCTGACAAAACGAGTGTCCTTATGATCAACGAGGTAGTCGCCCACTTCAGCACCGCTGCCTGGAACGAAGTTCAGAACACCTGCTGGAAGGCCTGCTTCTCCCATGACTTCTACGAACTTAGCCGCAACGATTGGAGTTGTGGAAGCTGGCTTTAATAGAACAGTATTTCCTGTCACGATAGCCGCAACCGTTGTTCCTGCCATAATCGCCAATGGGAAGTTCCATGGAGAAATGATGACGCCTACTCCCAATGGGATATAGTCATAACGGTTGTATTCATTTGGACGGCTTTGGACTGGCACACCGTCTTTTAATTTCAGCATTTGGCGCGCATAGAATTCAAGGAAGTCGATTGCTTCTGCTGTATCGGCATCCGCTTCTCTCCATGGCTTACCTGCTTCCTTTGTTAAAAGCGCAGAGAATTCATGCTTGCGGCGGCGAATGATCGCAGCAGCTTTAAACAATACGTCTGCACGCACTTCCGCTTTTGTCTTCTTCCATGTTTTGAACGCTTCAACCGCAGCCTGCATCGCTTTTTCAGCCAGCTCCTGGTTCGCTTTTGAAACGCGTCCGATGACTTCTTCTTTATTTGATGGATTATAGGAAACGATTTTATCTTCAGTCGTAATCTTTTCTCCGCCAATAACAAGATCATAATCCTGTCCTAAATAGCCCTCGACTGTTTTCAGTGCCTCAAGATATCCCTGGCGCTCTTTTTCATTCGTAAAATCTGTGAAAGGCTCGTGCTTATATGGCTGTACCATATTCTCTTCCCCCTTTGGTTTCATCTTACCGAATATTATTAATGCAATTTCCATGCCAAAATTAAAACCTTGCTGTGACAGCATCGGCAAGTTATAACGCAAAATATTTTTGCGCGTTGGAAGCGTTTTCTATTTTAAATGTGCAAAAAATCATTGCACATCCCTAATCAATAATATTAAAATTCGGTTAAGATGCCAATAGAAATGGAGTAAATAAATGAATTCAGATAATTTAGAACTGCTCCAAAAAAAGATTATTTTTGAAAAAATCATTAATGAAATTGATGTTGGAGTGCATGTTGTAAATTCAGGTGGTAAAACGATCATTTACAATCAAAAAATGAAAGACATTGAAGGCATGGAAATTGAGGATGTCCTTGATAAAAATTTACTCGATGTATTTTCCTTCAATCAAAATGAGGACAGTACACTATTAGCAGCATTACGCAATGGAATCACAATAAAAAATGCAAAACAGACGTATTTCAATAATAAAGGCCAGGAAATTACCACCGTCAATAATACCTTTCCCATCATTGAGGACGGCGTTAAAATCGGGGCAATGGAAATAGCCAGGGATATAACTAAATATGAGCGCCTAATAAGGGAAAATCTCTTAAAAAAGGGCCACAAAGTACACCTTCGATAGCATTATCGGTACCAGCCATAAAATCCAGGAAGTCATTGATGCAAGCAAGCGGGCTACGCGGACAAACTCATCAGTGCTGATTATTGGGGAAACCGGTACAGGCAAAGAGCTGTTTGCGCAGAGCATCCACAACGGGAGCAGCCGCTCCGCAAAGCCATTCATCTCCCAAAATTGTGCCGCGCTACCGGACAGCCTCATTGAAAGCCTTCTGTTCGGGACAAAAAAAGGGGCTTTTACAGGCTCAATTGAACGTCCTGGTCTGTTTGAACAGGCTGATGGGGGCACTTTGCTCTTGGATGAAATCAATTCATTGAATCCCAGCCTGCAGGCAAAACTTTTACGTGTCCTGCAGGAAAAAACGGTACGCCGCGTTGGAGATACGAAAGATCGGGAAGTGGATGTCCGAATCATTGCAACCATCAATGAAGACCCGATAGAGGCAATTGGCAAGGGGATACTGAGAAAGGATCTCTATTACCGTCTCAGTGTTGTATCTCTTTTCATCCCTCCTTTAAGGGCGCGAAGGAACGATATTGAGGAGTTAGTATACTTTTTTATCGATAAATATAATGACCTATTTGCCATGAAGGTAAAAAAAATAGATGAGGAGGTCCTGGAAAAGCTTGAGCAATACGATTGGCCTGGAAATGTTCGCGAATTAGAGCATATTATCGAGGGAACGATGAACCTGCTCGAGCATGAGGATGTAATAGCCTTCTCCCATCTGCCGATTCAATTCCGGAATAAACCATCATTTAAAGTGGACAGCGCCGGAACGGAGGATTTGGAAGACCTGCTCATTCAGAAGGGGCGACAGATAAAGCCCTTGGATGAATATATGGCGGAGGCTGAAATGTATTACTTAAGAAAAGTATTGCAGCACCATGATAACAATATTACAAAAACGGCAAAAACGCTAAATATGAGCAGACAAAATCTTCAATATAGACTTCGGAAATATGGTATTTCCAAAAAATAAAAAGGCCTGTTCTCGCTCTTTGTAAAAAGAGCGGGAACAAGCCAATTCTATATATTAGCGCTGTGACTGTTCGATCCATTCTTGAAGCTTTTCTTTTAATGTATTGAAACCTTGCTGGCCATCATCTTCCTGGATAATAGCAGCTGCCTGACGTTTGCGAGGCTTTTTAGCTTTTGCTGCTGCTGCAGGCTGTGCCGGAGCTTCTTCTGTAGCACGGATAGAAAGCGCCGATTTTGCCAGCTGCTTCGTCTACAGATAAAACTTTAACCTGTACTTCATCGCCAACTTTAAGATGTTCGTTAATATCCTTTACATAGCCGTGAGTAATTTCTGAAATATGAACAAGGCCTGTGTATTTTCGTTCAAAGCAACAAATGCTCCGTAAGGTTGAATACCAGTTACCTTTCCTGTTAAAATACTGCCTGTTTCGATTTTTTCTGACATGCAAACACTCCTAAATTTATATTTATTTTTATCCTTTTTATACGCATTATAATACTATATCACAAAATAGTAATTTAATCAAAAATACTTTGTTTAGTATTCCACCTGCAGGAAAAAAAGAAACTTTTTTTCCACGTTAAATGGTCCACTAATTTTTTTTAACTGCATGCAGTTGGGCGTATAAAAAAATGAAAATCTGGGCAACCTGCATCCATAAGGCTTTCTAAATTCCCCCTTTTTGAAGTGGACAAATCACTAATTTGGTTTGTCCTCTTTTTTTGCTTGAAAAGCGGTATGGCATATGGAATAACGAAAAAATAAATTCCCATAAATAATTTTTTGTAAAGGTGTGAAGTTGGGCTGCACAGGGAAAATTAAAAGTCAAACACTGCAAAGGCAGGAGGATGAGCGTATGGAACAAGCCGTTTTGAATGGCAAACAACAAATTAATGATATTGATGTGTACTATGAATGGTACCCGAATGAAGCACCGAAGGGCACCATGGTTCTATTGCATGGATTTCTTTCTTCTACGTTCAGCTTCCGTCGACTCATTCCTTTGCTGAATCAGGAATACGAGGTTCTTTCCGTTGACCTTCCTCCCTTTGGAAAAAGCGGAAAATCAAACAGTTTTGAGTATTCCTATAAAAACATGGCTCTCACCGTCATCCATTTGATTGAACAACTCGGATTAAAAAATGTTACCCTGGTCGGACACTCGATGGGCGGTCAAATTGTACTGAACATCCTTCATCTTCAGCCAGGCATTGCCGAAAAGGCGGTATTGCTTTGCAGTTCTGGCTATTTAAAGCGCTCCAGACTCCCTCTTATCTTCACCAGCTATATACCGTTTTTCCATTTGTATGTGAAATTTTGGCTCGCTCGTTCTGGAGTGAAGCAGAACCTTCAGCAGGTTGTCTATGATCATTCCCTTATCACGGATGAAATGCTTTACGGATATTTACAGCCATTTTTGGAGGATGACATTTTCATTGCCCTGACCAGGATGATCCGCGACCGCGAAGGTGATCTACCTGAACAGGTTTTGGCAAAAATCGAGACACCCTGCCTGCTAATATGGGGAGAGCATGACCGGGTTGTTCCTTTACAAACTGGAGAACGGTTAAAGAAGGATTTAAAAAATTCACAGCTCATTGTGCTTGAGGAAACTGGCCATCTCGTCCCGGAGGAACGTCCTGAGGAGGTTTACAGCTTTATACAGAATTTTTTACATGCAGAACAAAAGGCGCAAGCTTCCTCGGAACAAGCAAAAACCGCTTGTTCCTGCGAAGCATAATCTCCTAGATGCTTTCCCTAGTGCCTTAGCCCCGACAAGCGCTGGAGGGCCTGTAGGTGAAGTCGTTCTTTGACTTCATCGGAAGGACCGAAGCGACCTCGAGCTGCTTCAAGCATCACCTAAAGGTCATGCTTGGAGCAAAATAATCGAGGAAGATGTCTCATTGGTGAAAATTGGCTGGGCGCTGGAGCTAGATTACAATGACCTTGTTGAGTACGGTCTGGAAGGTAATAATTAATAACTTTTTAACCAATAGAAAAGCCCTCCTGCTAATGCCGGGAGGGCTCTATTATTACAAGGAACAGGACTCGCTTGATTTAATAATAAGCAAATCCCTCGCTATTTTTAAACAGTTTTCCATAGGGATAAACTCTTCAAAGGAAAATTCATAAATGCCCTGGATTCTCTTTGCAAGCGCGGATGGAGCATCCAGTTCATGGACAGCCTGAATCGTATCCGCTATTTCTGTATCGTAGTGACCGTAGCCAAGCTGGAAAGGATCCCAGTCGTTCAATTCATCATAGAGCTTGAGATTAATTTGTTGAGTCTCCATTTCATCACCTAATATTTTCACATTTGATTAGATTATTTTATCATAGAAGTTATAAGGATAAAAATAAAACAGGCGGTGAAATAATGGCATTTTTTGATGAGAAGATTGAAAGGCTTCAGACCTCTTCCGTAAAGTGGGACATGACAAAGGAGATTTTCGGAAAAACCGACTTGTTGCCCATGTGGGTAGCTGATATGGATTTCCGCCCCACAGGAGGTATCTGATGCAATTAAAAGAAGAGTTGAGCACGGTATTTTCGGCTATACCTTCGTTCCTCCTTCTGTACACAGCGCCATTTCAAACTGGCAAAAGAAACGCCACAATTGGGATATCCAACACTCCTGGCTGTTATTTTGCAGCGGTATAGTCCCTGCTATCAGCACGGCAATCCAGGCTTACAGTCAACCAGGAGATAAAATCCTCCTTCAGTCTCCTATCTACACGCCTTTTTTTGAAATGATCGAAAAAAATGGCAGGGTTGTTGTAAACTCTCAGCTTGTTTTACAAGGAGGAAGATACGAAATTGACTTTACCGATTTGGAAAAAAGCTTCAGCAGGGTTGCAAGCTTTTCCTTCTATGCAATCCCCATAATCCTGGCGGAAGATCGTGGAGCAAGGAAGAATTGATCAAAATCGGGAAACTATGTCTTAAATACAATTGCTTGATTCTTTCGGATGAAATTCATTCGGACATTCTCTATAAAAACAGCAAGCATTATCCGATTGCATCCTTAAATCAAGAAATTAGCCAGCATGCCCTCACCTGTATTGCGCCAAGCAAAACTTTCAATTTGGCCGTTCAGACTTCCGCTATCATCATTGAAAATAAGGATTTACGGGAAAAATACAATGATACATTAAAACGCCAGGGCTTTTTCACTCTTAACGCCCTTGGTATTGCGGGAATGGAAGCGGCGTATCGCTACGGCGAGGCATGGCTCAACGAGCTGCTTGATTATTTGGAGGATAACAAAGAAATCGTGAAAGATTTTCTTCAAAACCACCTTCCCGGGATTTCATTAATGGATTCGGACGGTACTTATTTGCTCTGGATTTATTGCCGCGGCCTTTCATTGAAGGATGATGATATTCAGAAAAGGCTTATTGAAAAAGGAAAGCTTGCACTCGAACCGGGAGCAAAATATGGTCCTGGCGGGGAAGGCTTTGTTCGCATGAATATCGCCTGCCCGCGTGAGATGCTAATGGAAGGACTATCACGCTTACAAAAGGCATTTTCATAAAATAAAAACAAGACGAGCTGAAAACCAGCCCGCCTTGTTTTTTTATTTAAGAACATATTCCGCTAGCACGCTTTGCAGCTCATATATATTTAGGCTTTTATTAAACTGCTTTTGCAATGGCAGCGCGTTTCCGGAAATCCAGATTTTCAGCTCTGCATCTAAATCAAAATTTCCAGCTGTCTCAATGCTGAAATGCGTAATGCTCTTATAGGGAATCGAATGATATTCAACTTTTTTACCAGTCAAACCTTGCTTGTCCACTAAGACCAGCCTTTTATTTGTGAAAATAAACAGGTCCCTGATTAGCTTATACGCTTTTTCGATTCTTTCATTTTGAGCCAAAATTTTGTCAAAATCTCTTTGAATATCAACAACACTAATCTCGGAAGCATTACCCATCAAACCGTCAAAAATCCCCATGATGAATCCTCCCTTCACATTCTAATTACTTTTCAAGCCACTCTGTATGGAATGTGCCTTCTTTGTCAACACGCTGGTAAGTATGGGCACCGAAGTAATCCCGCTGCGCCTGAAGAAGGTTGGCTGGAAGTACTTCTGAACGGTAGCTGTCAAAGTAAGAGAGTGCACTCGCAAGGCCAGGTACAGGAATCCCTGATTTAATTGCCAAAGAAACTACTTCCCTTGCAGCATCCTGATAATTCTCAACAATCGATTGGAAATAAGGGTCAAGCAACAGATTTTCCAGCTCAGGATTGCGGTCATATGCGTCTTTAATATTTTGAAGGAAGCCGGCACGGATGATGCAGCCACCACGGAATATCATCGAGATTTCACCAGGCTTTAAGTCCCAGCTGTATTCCTTTGAAGCAGTTTGCAGCTGTGCAAAACCCTGCGCGTATGAAACAATCTTGCTTAAATAGAGTGTTTTGCGAATTAGCTCAATCAGTTCTTCCTTGCTTCCGGCAAACTCCTTCTGAGCAGGTCCTTTCAGAATTTTGCTTGCTTTTACACGTTCATTTTTCATGGCTGACAGAAAACGGGCAAATACGGATTCAGTGATAATGGACAATGGAACGCCCATATCAAGCGCACTCTGGCTTGTCCATTTACCTGTTCCCTTCTGGCCTGCTGTATCAAGGATGACATCAACAAGCGGTTTGCCTGATTCTTCATCTATTTTCGTGAAAATATCAGCAGTAATTTCGATCAGATAGCTGTCTAATTCGCCGCTGTTCCACTCTTTAAAAACCTCATGAAGCTCCTGTGCCGACAATCCCAGGAGATTCTTCATCAAATGGTAGGATTCACAAATAAGCTGCATATCGCCATATTCGATTCCATTATGGACCATTTTCACATAATGGCCTGCTCCATTCGGCCGATATATGTACAGCATGGTTCTCCATTTACTTTTGCTGAAATGGCTGTCAGCATCTGCTCAACCTTTTCGTAGGCTTCCCTCTGTCCGCCTGGCATGATGGCAGGACCTGTAAGGGCTCCCTCTTCCCCGCCGGATACACCAGCACCGATAAAGAGAATTCCTTTCTCTTCAAGCTCCTTGTTTCTGCGAATTGTTTCCTGGAAATAGCTGTTCCCGCCATCGATCACAATATCGCCCTTTTCCAGAAACGGAAGCAGGCTGGCGATAGCTTTATCTGTTATGACTCCGGCATTTACCATTAATAAAATTTTCCGAGGCTTTTCAAGCGATTCTACAAATGCAGCCACATCGGCTGTACCCGTAAGCTTTTTCCCTTTATTTGATTCCAGTATTTCGTTAACCTTCTCTTGTGATAAATCATAAACGGCAACGGAAAAACCTCTGCTTTCAAAATTCAGGGCAAGGCTTCTTCCCATTACTCCAATACCGACTACTCCTATTTGTTGTTTCAATCTGAACCATCCCTTCAAGATGCGTTTAAAAGCTTATGCTTTCTTATTATAACTAAATTAAAATTCTAATTGAACTTTTTGACTCTGAAATATTTCCCATTATACTCAATATCAAAAAATAATGAAATAAAAGAAGTCACATTTCGGGCTCAGGCTAAAAAAAACAGGCTGGAATCCTATCGATTCCAGTCTGTTTTAATCGGCGAGCTTTCTTTATAATACACCTGAAAACAATCGTGCAAAGGATTCCTTTGATCGATTGACCAATCCCCTTTTATAAAACTCGACTGGTCTTATTTTTTCACTTTCCTTCATATCCTGTTCATAATGGGCCACTAAATCACGAATTGCGCTGCATCCATATAAAAATACATTTACTTCAAAATTCAAGTGGAAGCTGCGCATGTCCATATTGGCGGTTCCAATTGACGCAAGATTTCCATCGACAATGATAATTTTTTGATGAAGAAATCCCTTTTTATAAGAATAGATTTCAACACCATAGAGCAATAGCTCAGGGAAATAGGATCGGCTGGCATATTCCGTTAAAAAACTATCATTTATTTCCGGTACGAGTATCCTCACTTCCACACCTTTTGCGGCAGCTACCCTTAGTGCGGTCCGTATGGCTTCATCAGGAACAAAATAGGGTGTAGCGATCCAAATAGACTGGGTGGCAGACGATATAAGCGAATAATAAAAATCACTCATGATACCCTGTTGTGTATCAGGTCCACTTGCCACCACCTGCACGGCACCGTCCAGCTCGTCCGTTTCAATTGGAGACCTTATTGCCCGGTGTTTCTCAAGAACCTTTTCACGGCTGACATACTCCCAATCCAGCAGGAAAACCGTATGGAGAGTATACACTGCTTCTCCTTCAAGAATCATATGGCTATCCCGCCAGTGGCCGATACTTTTATCCTCACCCAGATATTCGACTCCAACATTCAGCCCTCCCACAAAACCAATTTTCCCGTCAATGATAATAATTTTCCGGTGATTCCGGAAGTTGAACTTCTGGTTAAAAAAACCATACTTCAGCGGCGAAAACGGCTGGACTTTAATTCCTGCCTCGATCATTAGCGCAATATCACTCGCTGCTAGACTCATGCTGCCCGCAGCATCAAAAATAAACAGAACCTCTACACCCGCTTTGGCTTTTTCCATCAGGATATCAATTATTTCCTTCCCGAGCCGGTCAGATCGGAAAATATAGTATTCTATATGGATAAATTCCTCTGCTTCTCTTAGCCTTCTTTTTATTTCAGCGAAAGTTTCCTTTCCATTTTTCAGGACGTATGCCCGTGAAGAGGTGCTGAGAGGGGTAGGTGATGCATTCATTGCAAACCGGGCAAAGCCTTGCTGCTGATCCTGTAGGAAGGTTAAATCCGGCTTTGTTTCCGATCTCATTAATCTTTGCCATGTCTCACGGTCATTTCGGCGTTTACTTTGAAACAGGTACCCTTTTAAATAAAGCTGCCCGGAATAAAGGTAAAATGCATAGCCTATCAGGGGGATAAACACGAGTACATAAATCCACACAAGGGTGTGCTGGGCTGAGCGGTTTTCGAGCATCAATGAATAAATGCTGATTAGAATCATCACTGCATAGAATAGTCCCGCCACCAGTTTGATCCGCCAGCTGTAACCACTAAAAAAAACAATATATACAGCAACTGTCAATAAAATAAGAAATAAAAACTCTATTCTCCGCTTTTTCATACAATCAATCTCCAGCCTCATAAATTAACAAGCAAGTTAGAAACCCTTTACCCATTTTCAGGTTAGGCAGAAACCTGGTAATTATTCTTCAAGACATTATTAAATAAGATTGTATTCGAAAAGATTGTTGATTTCTGAACAAACTCTAATATTAGAGTTTGTTCAGAAATCCTATGATTCGGACACGATTGCCTTTGATTTGATTAATCCTGTCCGAATAGACCACTGATTCGGACACGATAGCCTTTGACTTGATTGAACTTGTCCGAATAGACCACTGATTCGGACACGATTGCCTTTGATTTGATTAATCCTGTCCGAATAGACCACTGATTAGGACACGATTGCCTTTGATTTGATTAATCCTGTCCGAATAGACCACTGATTCGGACACGATTGCCTTTGATTTGATTGGACCTGTCCGAATAGACCACTAATTCGGACACGATAGCCTTTGATTTGATTGAACTTGTCCGAATAGACCACTGATTCGGACACGATTGCCTTTGATTTGATTGAACTTGTCCAAATAGACCACTGATACGGACACGATAGCCTTTGATTTGATTGAACCTGTCCGAATAGACCACTGATTCGGACACGATAGCCTTTGATTTGATTGAACCTGTCCGAATAGACCACTGATTCGGACACGATAGCCTTTGATTTGATTAATCCTGTCCGAATAGACCACTGATTCGGACACGATAGCCTTTGATTTGATTGAACCTGCCCAAATTAGCCACTAATTCGAAATCGAGAGCTTTGATTTCAACAAAACTTACCTTAAGTAGTCTCTAAGTAGAAACAAATTATGACAAAAACAACAAAGGTTACGAAAAGAGTCTTAAAAAAACAAAGGCTCCAGAATAAATTTCTGAAGGCCTTAATTTTATTTATTTTGATAGGCTTTTACAATTTCTTCAAAGGAAACCTTTTCGGTGTTTTCGTATACGATGTCAGCCTTCGAAAGAGTCTCTTCACTGCCGATTCCAACCGCGAACATTCCAGCCCCTTTTATCGAGTCAACACCTGCCGCCGCATCCTCAATTCCAATACACTCAGATGGTTCTACTCCAAGCTGCTCTGCTGCCTTTAAGAAAATTTCAGGATCTGGCTTTCCTTTTAAAATTTTCGCAGCATCTACAATTGTGTCAAATTGCGATGTCAATTCAAGCCGGTCCATGACTGTGAAAGCATTCTTGCTTACAGAAGCGAGCCCAAGCTTTAAGCCCTCTGCCTTCAATGTCGCAATCAGGTCTTTAATGCCTGGCAATAAATCAGCGGGAGTGATGCCTTCAATCAGACGGCAATAATGAGCATTTTTCTTTTCAGCAAGGGCCGTTTTTTCTTCAATCGTAAAATCATTCTGCCGGCCACCGAGAAGAAGAATTTTTTCAAGCGAATCCATCCGTGAGATTCCCTTTAATTCCTCATTGAATTCCCTTGTAAAAGGGATATCCACTTCTTCCCCCAATGCCTTCCAGGCAAGATAATGATATTCTGCTGTATCTGTAATAACCCCATCAAGGTCAAAAATTATCGCTTTTAGTGATTGTATCATCGTGGCGAATCCCCCTTATCAATGTTTAACTGCCGCAGTTATCCGGCCATTTTCTTCTAAAGTGACGGTTTCGCCATAAAGTTTCATAGAAAGTGACGGGCCTTCTTGAGAAATAGTAACTTGATCGCTGGCCACTTCTACTTGAATCAAATGATCTCGATAAACAATTTTAAAAGTATAATGATCCCAAGATTTAGGGATGAATGGAGCAAAGGCAAGCCCTTCGTTTGCGGTCCTCATGCCTGCAAAGCCCTGGACGATCGCTAGCCAGGAACCAGTCATGCTGGTAATATGCAATCCGTCTTCTGTATCGTTATTGTAATTATCCAAATCAAGCCTTGCTGTACGATTGTACATTTCGTACGCTTTTTCCTCCATGCCTAGTTCCGCAGCCAAAATGGAGTGAATGCAAGGTGAAAGTGATGATTCATGGACAGTCATTGGTTCATAAAACTCAAAATTGCGGCTCTTCTCTTCGGCGGAAAATTCATGGTTTAAAAAGTATAGGCCTTGAAGAACGTCTGCCTGTTTAATGAAACAGCTGCGCAAAATTCTATCCCATGACCATTTCTGATTTAATGGACGTTCAGCCGGGTCAAGGTCATCAGCTTTCATTAAATCTTTATCCAGGAAGGTATCGTGCTGAACAAAAACGCCAAGTTCCTCATCATAAGGGAAATACATTTTAGAAATGATTTCTTTCCACTTAGCCTGTTCTTCCATGCTGATGCCCAGTCCTGAAACCCTTCCCTCAAGACCATTTTCTTCCAAATAATGAATTGTTTCAAGTGTATATCTTAAGGTCCACGTGGCAATTAAATTGGTATACCAATTGTTATTAATATTATTTTCATACTCATTGCGCCGGTAACGCCGTGAATCATGTATTGATCCTTTTTCTTGTTATAGTGGACACGATCAGCCCAGAATCGGGAAATGCCTGTAAGAACATCAATTCCGTATTCGTTCAAATATTCGCGGTCTCCCGTATAATTCACGTAATTGTAAATCGCATATGCGATCGCACCATTCCGGTGGATTTCCTCAAAGGTAATTTCCCATTCATTGTGGCATTCAACACCTGTGAACGTAACCATTGGATATAACGCGCCTTTTAACCCCTGCTGCCGTGCGTTATGATAAGCACCGTCTAATTGATTGTGGCGATAGACAAGCAGGTTCCGTGACACTTCTGGCGAAGCAGTTGATAAATAAAGCGGAATCGCATATGCCTCTGTATCCCAGTATGTTGCTCCGCCGTATTTTTCACCTGTAAATCCTTTGGGACCGATATTGAGCCTTGCATCCTCCCCGTAATACGTACTGAATAGCTGGAACAGATTAAAGCGAATTCCCTGTTGGGCTTCTTCATCACCGCTTATTTCTACATCAGCTATATCCCAGCGCTGCAGCCAGCCTTTTTTATGTTCGTCCAGCAAAGCTTCGAATCCTTTCACTGCACTTCTTACGAGCACTGCTTTCCCGTTTTCCAGGAGCTGCCCTGCCTCATAGTCACGGTCCGTTGTGACAGCAACATATTTATATAGCATTACCGATTTACCTTTTTGGAGTTCAACATTAATTGTGTTATCCACATACTCATGCTTCACATCCGATGTAACCGCCTTCACGTTTCCCTCCACTTCCAGCTTCATCGTTGCTGCAACCTGGAAGGTCGGAGTGCCAAATGGATTATCCTTCGTTTTCATAACAAGACTGCCTTCGAAATCAGCAGCTTCTTTGCTGATTTCCACCCAGAAATCTTCATCGTAATTGGAGTCTTCATTACGGATATCTCCATCCAAATAAGGAATAAACGTAACTTCCCCCTCGTAGTTCTTAGCAGTTACTTTATATTGAATAACAGCCAATTCACGTTCTGCGACTGATAGGAAACGGACAGCTTCTATTTCTGTCTGCTTTTCTCCGTGACTGACAGTAAACTTTCTGGTTAATACTCCATGCTGCATATCGAGCTCACGATAGTATTCATTCACCTGACCCTGATTTAGATCGATTTCCTGTCCGTCCACAAGGACACGGATTCCAATATAATTAATAGAGTTGATTACTTTTCCAAAATACTCAGGATAGCCATTTTTCCACCAGCCAACCCTCGTTTTATCAGGGAACCATACTCCGGCGATATAGGAACCACGATGGAAGTCACCTGAATATGTTTCTTCAAAGTTCCCCCTCATTCCCATATGGCCATTTCCTAGGCTCATAATACTTTCAGCGAGGCGAAAATCTTCTTTATGAATATTAGTTTCGACTATTTTCCAATTGTCTACCTTAAATAATCTTTTCATTATTTTCATCCTTTAATAAAAATTGTGCAACCGTTTTCGCAATTCACGAAAAAAAATTGCCGGCATAAACCTATGTGTCTATTATAATCAATTCTGTCCAAAAGAAAAATGAATATTTTTCAACAGAATGGGAAGCAGTTAAAATAAAGAAAACGTTTGCATTATCTTTAATAATACTAGTACAAAGCCCTCTTGTACAGGATGAACCTTACGTTAAATAAAATAAAGAATATTTTATATTTTCTCTAATTTCCACAAAATAAAGGACTATACCATAAAAGGAATAGTCCTGTTGATTTTGACTTATTGTTTCTCGTCCTGGGAATTTTTCTGCCCTTTTTTATTCTTTGAAATTTCACCGCATGCTATCCGGTTGCCGGAATCACCAGCGGGCTGTGCCATTCCATCGTCTTTGCCTTCATGGATAACAATCGAGGTGCCTTCCTTCGTAAACAAGGATGTTTTTCCATTCTGTAAAGTAACTTGAGGGGCCATGAGCTCTGCCTTCACTTTTCCATCTCCGCCAACAATTAAATTAGGAAGATCACCGGCATGTGCCCCTTTTGGATGGAGCAGACCGTGCTCTTTATTATCAGGATTAAAGTGCCCGCCTGCCGATTTAAAATCAGGTGCTTCACATTTTCCTTTGTCGTGGATATGGATTGCATGCTCCCCGGCTGTTAGCCCGCTTAGATTCACTTCCATTTTTACTCCCTTAGGCTGTTCGGATAATGTGATCGTGCCAAGTGAATCACCAGCAGGATTAAACATATCCACAGCAACCTTCTTCGGATTACCTTCCGTACATCCTGTTAAAATTAACAGCGGAAACAGCATCCAGATTTTTTTCATCCGCAAATACCTCCAAAAAAGACAATTTGTCTTCAGTATCACCAGTATGCATTTTTGGTAAACCTGAGATAGGATGTTTTAGCGCAAAAAAAGACAGCCTGTCTAGAGGCTGTCCCTGTTTTGATCTTGATTATGCTGTTGGAATATCTTATCTTCCAGTTCTTTCGCTTTATTCGCTTCACGTTTGGATATTTTAATAATCAGCCACATCGCGGCCAGCGCTCCAATAAAAAAGATGCCCAATGTAATGGCTGCTGGGATATATTCCGATTTATCTTCAGGAAAATATAAAAATAGCGCTAAGACATACGAATGAACCATACTCTACTACTTCCTTTCTGCAAAGGCAGTGCTTCAATGATTCATTATATCAATATCGGGTAATGCAACCAAGTATTTCAATCCTTCACAGTTAAACTATTTTATTACTGTGATTTTTTTAATCACTACATCTTCTTCCGGCTTATCATTTGCGCCTGTTGCCGTGTTGGCAATTTTATCGACAATATCCATCCCCTCAATGACTTGTCCAAAAACAGTGTGCTTGAAATCAAGCCATGGAGTACCGCCATGTTCATCGTATGCATCAATAATTCCCTTGGGATAACCGGCTTTTTCCATTTGCCCTTTCATCTGAGGATCCAAACCTGTTTTCTGGACAATAAAAAACTGGCTTCCATTCGTATTCGGCCGAGTTCGCCATTGATAAAGCACCACGGAGATTAAAAAGATTTCTGGAGAACTCATCCTCAAATGGCTTTCCATAAATGCTGTCCCCGCCCGTTCCATTACCGTTGGGATCTCCTCCCTGAATCATAAAATCCTTGATAACGCGATGGAATATCAGCCCGTTATAATAGCCTTTTTCACTATGCTTAATAAAGTTTTCGACTGCCTTGGGCGCATATTTAGGAAATAACTTAATTTTAATTTTCCCCATGGTCGTTTCCATTTCCACTGCTTTTTCATTTTCACCTATTTCAGCAGAAAGCTGAGGATACATTGAATTTTCCACGTTTTTATTCCCTTCCTTTTGAGAGGTTGTAGGGGCATTTTTCTCTTTGCCTGAGCTGGTTTTATCACCAGCGGTGCCGCATGCAGACAGCAGAAGCATAACAGCGAATACAATAGCAAAATGTTTGATTCTCATTTTATCATTCCTCCATTTTTTCACTTTAAACAACACTATGTATTTAAGTCTTTGTTTTTTATTTAACCATGTCTCATAATAAAATAAAATACATTCATCTACTGGAGGGAAAAAAATGTCCGAGTTAAAAATCGGTGATAGTGTGACCGCCATCTATAAAACTGGAAAATATATAGGGGAAATAACAGATATTCGCCCACAGCACTTTTTAGTAAGAGTACTGGGTGTAGTGAAACATCCAATGCAGGGCGACCTGCACCATCCTAAGGATGTGGAGGTGGGAATATTCCATGAACGCCGCGCCCTAGCTTTCAGAGAACAGACGAACGTTCCCAAAAATATGGTCAAGCCATTCGCTGACGAGGTTCCTGACTATATGGAATCCTTGAAAACGGCTGTCAACAAACTAAAATCGGAGCTGAGTGATGACTCTTCACCTTGGAGTGTTCAATGCTTAAAGAATATCGAAGAACTGGAAAAGGATTATTTCAAATAATTCATGCTCTAGCAAAAACCAAAAGGCCAAATCACTTTGCTCGTGATTTGGCCTTTTATGCAAATTCATTCAATAGTTTTGAAAAGTCAACCCTGTCTCCAATTGTTGTAGGTTCATGCTTTTCCAAATAACGCTTATCTTTTTCAACCAGTTTAAAAATATTATAAGTTGTCAGCGCATCATCAAGTGCCCGATGGTGCTTGCCAGTTCCTTCTTTTCCATACTCCTGGACCGCTTTCCAAAGGCCCGTTTGATTTTGGTCTCCAAAGAAACGTTTGTACTCCATCGACAAGTCCATTTCGGTAGCTTTAAATGGGAATGGAACCCCTGCGCGGCTGCAATTTTGCCGCAATACCTTCATATCCATGTTTCCCCATGTCACGATCGTATTATCGTAATACTGGTTAAACTCCTCCAGCTTTTTAATAAGTTCAAAAAATGAAATGCCCTCATTAACCTGCTTTTGAGTGATATGTAAGAATGATTTGCAGCGTTCAGATAAAATAGGAAATTGAACAGGCGTTACATACGCAGAAAATTGCTGGCGGATTTGATTATCAATAACTGAAACAATCCCCACTTCGATGATTTCCGGATAAAATTCCTTCATACGCACATTTCTCTCTGGCATCGTGAATTCAAAATCAATAAATAAATGCTGGCGCCTTCCTTTCATATTTCCACCCTCTTTCTCTTCTCTCCGTTTACTATCATTATATAGAGAACCTGTACAAAAAAATTGTGCATCTTCTCTATATCTATATTTTTTATTTCATTATAGCATGAATTATAAATCAATTTTTTAAATTTTTTCACAATAGCTGGGTGACTTTTTTCCTTCTAAATAAATAACCACATAAACCGATATTAATAAATGCAGGATAAGTTGTTTTTTTAAAAAAACCTACAGGATTTGATGTGCAAGATGAGAACTTTTTCCGGATTTATGATCATACTTCTTTTGGTGCCCATATTCATTTTTACTGTTTTTTTAACAGTGAATGAATGGGCGCACACCAAGAGCTTCCACGCAGTATTGGATGAAAAAATAAAAATTAAAAACATCAGTCTCCCGCAGACAAGCAAAATATTGGACCAAAATGGTGAGGTTACTGCAGAAATTTCCCAGGGTGAAATAAGATATTATCTTGAAGCAAAGGAAATACCTCTTTTCCTAAAAAATATCTTTGTAGTCTCAGAGGATCGAAATTTTTACGAACACCCCGGTTTCGATTTAAATGCAATGGGCCGTGCCATGGCAATCAATATAAAAAGCGGTGGTATATCCCAGGGAGCAAGTACCATTACACAGCAGCTGGCAAGAAACGTGTACCTTAATCCCCAAAAAACATATAACCGAAAACTGAGTGAGCTTTTATACGCTTATCAGATTGAACGGCATTTATCTAAGGAGAAAATCCTTGAACTTTATTTGAATGCGATTTATTTTCAGAACGGTGCCTATGGGCTTGAGGCGGCTGCCAGGGAGTATTTTAACAAGCATATTCAAGAGCTTACCCGGGGAGAACAGGCTTTTATTGCTGCTATACCAAACAATCCTTCCCTTTACGACCCGCTCAAGCATTTTCAATTTACGAAATCGCGCCAGGAGCGCCTGCTGGATCAAATGAGGGCGGCAGGATTCATAAGCAATGTTGAGTTGACACAAATAAAAGCGGAGCCCATCCACTTAAACTTACAGCATAAACTGGATCTATATCCTGATTATACCGATTATGCAGAGGCTGAATTAAAGGAATTGATTAAAAAAGAGGAAGGCTATGACACGTTGCTCGCAAATGCATCAGGCGATGACATTAAGGTCGTTGAGGAAAAATTGAATAGGCGATTTGAAGACATACTACACTCCGGAATAACGGTCCATACCGCCCTTGATACTAAGATTCAGGAACAGGCTCAGGCTGCGGTGAAAAGAAACCTCCCCTATCGCGATGTAGAGGGTGCAGCTGTCGCCATTCGCCTAAAAGATCATGCCGTGATTTCCCTTGTAGGAGGGAAAGATTACCAAAGGTATAACTTTAACCGGCATATCAATCATTTCGGCAGCCAGGCTCTGCCATAAAACCTTTGCTGGTGTACGCTCCATTTTTCGAGCGGACGCACGAATCTCTTGCAAAGAAAATAAGCGCTGCCGCATTTTGTGATCATGGTTATTGTCCTGAAAACTATGGAAAAGCCAAATACGGGAATGTCACGCTGGAAAGTGCCTTTATCCATTCCTATAATACACCTGCCGTCCGCCTCCTCAGGCAAGTGGGTGTCAATAACGCATTCAAGGACCTGGATAAATTCCACTTTCAGCAGGTCACTGCAATGGACCATGTTCTGCCTGCAGCTATCGGAGGTTTTTCAGTAGGCATGTCGCCTCTTGAAATGACAAGTGCTTATACCGTTTTTGGTAATGAAGGGATTTATCAGCCTTCACATGCCATCACCAGCGTCACGGACCAACACGGAAAGATTCTGTATACATGGAAGGACCAGGAAACAAGAGTTTGGAGCAAAGAGACAGTAGGAAAAATTCGTGCATTAATGAGGCAGACGGTTTTATCCGGAACCGCGAAAAAGGCGTTTATTCCAACATCATATGCCGGAGGAAAAACGGGTACGACTAACAATTATAAAGACTACTGGTTTATCGGGCTAACCGATAAAATGACCATTGGTGTGTGGGTGGGAAAGGACAAGCCCGAAAGCATGGAAACGTTTGAAAAGAAATGCCCCACCTTCTGATCTGGCGGGATATTGCGAAATCTTCATTTTCTCAGTGAGAAATTAAATGGGGTGTCTCATGAATGAGACACCCCTTTTTGAGGTTTTTGGCATTATCGGCTTTTTCAAACTGGCAAACTCGCGAGGATGCTGTTATATACCTTAACGGCTAGATAGGTTACACCGAGAATCAGGATCGACCATGCCATCACTTGAAAAAAGATAATCCCAATCAGGCCAGGAGTGTTTAGTGCACCGCTCACCTTGAAAACGAAATAAATAAAGTAAATCAAGGCAGTCAGGGCAAACACCCCGGCTATCCCCACGACATGCTGAATGCTGAGCAATGAGGCTGCTGCACCGGCTAGGAAGATCATCGGACCATTCCTGACCTTTTTCAGGCTTTCTCCGTCAGAATCCTGCGAAAAAAAGAGCAGTGACAATTCATTGATTGTGTCGGCAACTATTTTTAAAGCTGCGAAAACCATAAAAAACAAAACGGTTAATAGAGCTAATAAGGAAAGCTTTACACCGCTTTCCGAAAAGAATTCAAGCATCCCTTTATATATACCTGTTTTTTGCAAAAAACCTAAAAGGGGCATCTCGACTCCGATCGCTAGCGATAAACTGAACAATAATATAGATAATAGCGGAAAATAGCTTGTTAAATAGGTGTTTTTCATAGCAAAGCTCCCAATTTTTCTTCAACACCTATTATTAATTAAATTTATAAAGTAAACAAGAAGAAAAAAAGCAGCCGAAAGCTGCTTATTTTTTCAACTGGATAACAGCCATTGTACATCTGGAAATGCAGATTAGCTTATCCTGTTCATCTGTAATTTTAATATCCCATACCATCGTTGTTCTTCCCTGATACAGAACTTCTGCAACAGCAGTAACCGTCCCATCCTTTTTTGGACGAACATGGTTTGCATTAATCTCAAGCCCTGCCACTGCTTCCTTTTCCTTGTCCACTAGCTCATAGGCTCCGATACTTGCTACTGTTTCCGCCAAGGCGACCGATGCACCGCCATGCAGCAGCCCGAACGGCTGGCGTGTACGCTCATCGACAGGCATGGTCGCGACGACTTTCCCTTTTTCCAAAACAGTAATTTCAATTCCAAGTGAGTCAATCATTGTGTTTTTTAACTCCATCCCTATCCCTCCAAGACTCTTATGTAAAATGATGCCATTTTAATTATTATAATATGAACCATCCTATTACTGTCCACTTTCATACCAATCATTTATTTTTTTCTAGTGGAATCGTTTCACCTGTATACCTGTAAGATTGTACACTGAACAGACTTACTTGTGATTCCTCATTAAGATTTTCTCGTTTTAGACGCTTTCGTTTTTTCCACAATACGTAAACAACTGCAATTACAACTGCAATCATTCCAGTAATAAATAAAGCTCCTTTCCCATAGCGAATGATCTCGTCTAAATAATCTCCAAAAATGAACCCGGCAGAAAACATCAGCGCCGAGCCAAATGAAAGCTCCGGAATAGGCATAGAGGGCAAAGGATCGAAAAGGAAGGCGGCTGAAGCCATATAGAAATGGTACAAAACTGCGGAGGCCAGGAATAAAGTAGCTTAACAATAAAGAAAATTTTCTATACTTGTCCATCAGTTGAAGGGAGGTTTCAAGGACATTGGCAAATCTTTGTCTCTTTTTAAAAAACCGCAAAAGCGGGCGGCAGACAAATCTTCCCAATAAATAACTCGTTGTCAGGGCTGCAAATATGCCAGACAGCATTACGAGGAAGGTAAGGTAAGGATTTAAAACCTTCTGAGAAAGGCCAAGCCAACAGTCATGCTAATAATTTCATTTGGAACAGGAAGACCGAATATTCCAAGCCATAGCCATAGAAAAATCCCTAAATATCCATTATCTTCAAAAAATTGAAGCAGCATTTCCATTTCCATCGCTTTGCCCTCCTCTCATAAGGTGGTTTCAATATTTAGAGGATGAAAATCAATTCAGTCCTTCCTATCCTATTTCCCGTTTTTTTCCTCCGCAATCCTGTTTATTTCTTTTTTATTTTTTGTATCCAGCTTGATTAGTCTAGGACTTTCCCCAAAATGAATAAAATAAAATGTACTTCAACTGTGTAGAAGGGGGCGGATTTTGTGAACTACCCTTATCCCTGTTCAGCCCAATTCATTTACCCGTATCCAATTTATTATAGCCCTGTGCCTTACATCCAGAACGACTTGAGAACTCCGCAAACAACCCCTCTTCCAGTTATAAATCCAGCCTTTTTTATGGAATCTGCAAAAACAATGCAGAGGGTTTTGGAAGATGCTCAAACAATTGTTGGGAAAATCGCTGGCTCCAAACAATTTTCACAGCAATTAATGAGTGCCGCACAATCAGGGAAAATGGATGCAGTCAGAAAAATCATTTACTCTGCAGGAGTCGGACAAATGCCGCGTATCTCTTATAATCCTGACGGTCTTCATCTGGAATTCACCGCCTCCGTTCACTCGCAGGCATGCTGCCGCCTTATTGTCGTATTACGCTGGCTATAACGAGTAAATGCCAAATTTTCACTATGTAAAACAAAGACAGCTCCATAGGGAACTGTCGTTTTTTTTCAAGTATTTAATAATAAGGGTAACCCATGCCCCCATAACCGCCGTAGTATCCTCCATAGCCTCCATATGGGTAGCCCCCGTAGCCTCCATATGAACTTAATAAAGCACTTCCTACCAGACCGCCTAATAGACCACCTACAAACGGGGCCTTCAAAACCAAAACCGCCATAGAATCGCCTTCTGCCAACCCCTCCATAAAACGGCCTGCCCCCAAATCCGTATGGCCTTATCCTATTATACATCTAGGATTTCCTCCCTTTTTATATGCCTACACTAATTCATATGCGGATGACCTGGTATTGGAGTGGGCTTCATGAATCCCAAGGCGAACAGAAAAACCCCCGGATCATGTCCGGAGGCTTACTGTATTATTTTTCAAAAGGTTCAAACCGTTCCACAAATAGTGCGAGCGTTCTTGCCATAACCCCTGTTGCACCCGCAGGCCTAATTCATACTCTTTCGAAGAAGTAGCCGTACCTGCGATGTCCAGGTGCACCCATGGCGTTTCTTCAGCAAATTCACCAATAAAGGCACCAGCCATAATGGCATGGCCTTTCACGTCCAGGAGAGTTATTCAAGTCGGCAATTTTGCTGCCGCGGACTCTTTCTTTATCTTTTTCAAAGATTGGCAGCCTCCACATTGGCTCTCCCGCTTCAACGGCTGCTTCGAGTACCTGCTCAAACAGCGCTTCATTGTTTGTCATCGCCCCGGTTGTATTCATGCCGAGCGCCACAATAACACCGCCTGTAAGGGTAGCTACATCGACCAGATATTCTGCACCGTGATGCTTAGCGTATGTAACGGCATCTGCTAAAACAAGTCGCCCTTCCGCATCTGTATTTAACACTTCAATTGTTTTTCCGCTTAATGAAGTAATCACATCATCCGGCTTGAAAGCTCCGCCGCTGATCATATTGTCTGTGGCAGGGATAACAGCAACCACATTCTGATCCGGCTTCAGCTCGCCGATAATTTCCATTGCACCCAGCACGGCAGCGCCACCACCCATGTCAGTTTTCATTCCGACAATGCCGTCCTTTGTTTTAATGGAGTAACCCCCCGTATCAAAGGTGATTCCTTTTCCTACCAGGCCAATTACATCCTCCCAATTTTCTTTTCCTTGATATTTCAGGACAATCATCTTTGGAGGCTCTGTGGAACCCTGGTTGACTGCCAGGAATGCTCCCATTCCAAGCTTTTCGATTTCTTCTTTATCTAGAATTTCTTTCTCGAATCCATATCTTGCCGAAAGCTCTTCCGCGTACTCAGCCATATCTGTTGCCGTAAGCATGTTGCCTGGCAAATTCACAAGCATACGTGCAGAATTCGTCCCTGAACCATATGCATAGCCCACTGATAGAGATGCACGCAGGTCCTCAGGTTCCGCTGCTTCACTGTAAAATGTAAGTTGCTGCAGACGTTTTTCCGGCTCATTCGACTTTTGTTTATATCCTTCAAATTCGTAGGTTGCCAAAGCGTATGCCTCACTTGCTGCATGAGCAATATCAAGCTCCTCGATGCCGGCAGCAACGAAAGAATTCAATAGGAATGCAGCCTCTGTCTGCTTGGCCGATTTGAGAGTTTTATAAAGAACTCCCAATGATTCCTTCAGCAGATCAAATGTCAATTCCTTCTCTTTTCCAAGTCCGACAATCCATAATCTTTTTGCGCCTACTTTTCCAAAACTATGTATTTTACTAACGGATTTAGCCTTTGCTGATATGTCGCCGCTCTTTACAAGCTCTGTCAGCTGGCCATCAAACGCCTCATCAAATTTTGCCAATAGGCCCTCAAACTTGGCAGGCTTATCAAAGAGGCCAATGACAATACCCTCATGTTCATTTACTAAATCAAAGTCTTTTTTTATCTCGAACATTCCTACACCCCCGGCTGATTCTCCCGCAAAACGGGCAGTAAAACTTCAACTTTCGGAAGTTTCACTTTATTTATTCATTATATCCAATAATGCCAACTATTTCGAGTATCTAATTATCCTCCATGTATAAAAACTATTTGGAAAGCATGAATTGACAAACGCCTTATATGTTACTAATCACTCTCCGTGGGTATAATGAAAAAACGGATCATCCTCAACATATCCTTCTCGTTCCGGCTAAAAAAAACTTTTCCCTGAATTTTTACTCTAAATTAAAAAATAACGCGTATTCATTAACTAACATTCCTTTAAAAAACATAAAGGTGGTAATACACATATGGACCTGCTGACAAACTTTCCTTTATGGGCCGCTTGGCCGCAATATTCTTTGCCCAATTTATTAAAGTTCCCATACAGTTTATTGCAACAAAAAAGCTTGATTGGTCGCTGCTTACAAGTACTGGCGGAATGCCAAGCTCCCATTCTGCTGCCGTTACCGCTCTCTCCACAGCTGTGGCCCTGGAAAGGGGTATGGATTCAGCAGTCTTTGCCGTTTCTGCCATTTTTGCCATCATCACCATGTTTGATGCAACGGGGGTGCGTAGGCAGGCTGGGGAACAGGCAATTGTTCTTAATAAATTAGTAGCGGATTTCTCAAAGTTCATGGAGGAAGCTAAGGTTTGGCAGAAAAAGCCCGAGCATGAAAAAAGAAAGGAACTAAAAGAATTATTGGGTCATAAACCCATCGAGGTGTTCTTTGGAGGAATGACAGGAATTTTCCTTACTCTCGTCATTTACTATTTTCTGTAATTACTACAACAAAAAACAGGCATTTCGCCTGTTTTTTGTATTTCTATTCCGATTTAATATATTGCTGGCGGAACACTTGCATTGCTTCGTTTTCATTCCATGCAGTTAATTGTTCCTCGCTTAAATTGCCATCGCCCGTTTCTATTATGTACACATCAAGCGTCTTTTTACCCCATTTTTTATAGACGTCGTCGACTGTCTCATAATATAAATCCAATTTATTCCCTTTAATAGCGCCGCCTTTGTCTGCTACGACTCCATACCCATAACCAGGGATAAAGAGGACAGTTCCAATTGGAAAGACGTTTAAATCAGCCGCCACAGTCGAATAAAGATCACGCTTAACCTTTACCCCAGAATAAGTGATGCCGAATTCAGGATGGTTTTTATATTTTCCGGTTGATTCATAGCCTGCTGTATATCCTGTTGCAGTGACAGTCTTCTTTGGGTATTGCGACCAATTAATGGCTTCCTCCAATGGAGGAACTTCAGCTGCTGCTTCACTTGAAGATATAAGCGGTTTAAGCTCTGCCGCACGTTTAATCGGCTTGAAAGCCAATTCAATCGATTTGAATTTATTTTTAATAAAAGAAACTTCGGCTTCATCCTGCTTCCAGCCATCATTAATACCAACAAACGAAATAAGGGATTTTGCTTCTACACCTGAAATCGTTTGGAAGGTCGTTAAGAGTGCCATCAGAAAAAGAAATGTCATGGCAAATCGCCTTGTCCAACTTTTAAATCTTTTCATATATTTTTCACTCCTCCCAAAAGTAATCTTTTCCCAAGATTCAAGGGAATATTCCTAAAGGGAGCAAAAAGTTACTTAGCATGCTTAAATTAACAAAAAAAAGCCTCTTACTCGAAAGTAAAAGGCTTAAAACATCTGGTACCCATTTTTGCGCAGCAGCTTGATTGTAATTCCAGCTACAATTGCTCCTGCAAACCCACTGAGCAAAATAAGGACATCCGCTACAGCAAGAGTGCTGAACCTGTGCCCCAGTTCTTGAAAAGCGTTCCGGCTGTCAGTGAAATATTTAATAAAGCGTACTTTATCAACTATAAAAATAGCAATTACCGGATAAATAACTGCCATGATCCAGGACATTCGAAGAAGCATATTAAGTAAAAATCCAATTCCAAAAAATAGTACAAAAAATAATAGCATCGATATAATTAAGACAACAATATTCATCTGCATTAAAAAACTCCTCCTCTGCACATCAACACTAAGTGTACTGAATGCAGAAAAAGGAGTCAATGTATTGGTGAAAATATTAATTTAGTCTTTTCTTTTTCCTGATCCGCCACAGCAGGTGCAAGTCTCTGATCCGCCAAGAAGCAATTGGAAGTATCCATTTCCTGAACAGTAATCACATTTTTTTGAGTCTAATTTCTTCGCCGTCATGCGTGTCATCTCCTTTAAATATTAACTTAATTTTCTGATAATATATCAAGGATACAAAAATTTGAAAAGGCGAGTATTTGACCAAAATCGCTTATGTAAACGGATACATACATATTTATCTGCAAATTACTCATTGTTCCTTATATTTTTGAAAATTTAGAAAAATAGCTTATAAGCAGTGTATCCAAATTGATCCCCGGGATTTAATCCATCGGCACCAGACCTTGAAAGCATCTGCTCTACTCCGATCAAATAATGAAGAAGAATGGATGCATCCTTGTCAGCTGCCAATTCTTCTATGCTCATAAATTTTGCTTCAAAGAGCTCGTTTTCCTGATGCTTCAATTTACTATCCCCATTCTGCTCAAGAAGGAATACAAGCATGTTATCACTGACTTCTCCTTTAATTACCCCTGTTCTTAGGCCAAGGAGTCCCTTCACCGTACAATTAATTCCCGTCTCTTCCTTTACTTCTCTGATTACGGCATCATCTGCTGTTTCTCCTGCCTCTACAAATCCTGCCGGCAAGGACCAGTTTCCTTTTAAACCGCCGTATTTCTTTTTTACTACCAGCCACCTTCCATCAGAAGACCTTACTAATCCCGCGACCGCTAGCCAGACACTGCCCCGTTTATTTTCCTTCATCACTTCCCAATCCCTTCATTACCATCTAAAGTGATTGTATCAGGAGATAGGATTAAAACTAAACAGCCAATTATTTTTTATATTGGCAAATTAAAAAGAGGACAGATCAGCTCTGTCCTCTAAATTACTTAAAATATATTAAATTTACCTTTTTTCATAACAAGTGAAGCCCCGCCAACCATGTAAAGAGCACGGTTATCGATCATCTTCTTCATGAAAGATGCCTTGCCGCCTGTTAGCTTTTTACCGTAAACGACACCGATTGCATCGTCTTCACCAAGAGAACATACGGTACCTTTAATATCTGGCTTAAATGCCTCAAGCTCTGTTTTTTCACGTACAAGTGCCGCTAAATTGCGGGCACAAACATCACCCTGCTGCATAGCGATTTGAGCTGTAGGAGGGTATGGGCGATTGATTTCTTCATTGATCATCAATGAGCAGTCTCCGATGATGAACACATCATCATGACCCGGAACACGAAGGTCTGGCTGAACTTTAACACGCCCACGCATTGCTTCAAAGCCTGATTTTTCAATGATTGAGTTACCACGAACTCCAGCAGCCCATACAACAGTACCTGCCTTAATTTCGCGTACTTCTTCTTCACCTTTAGCAACAAGGATGCCATCAGGTGTACATTCTTTAATCGCAGTACCAATTAAGAATTCAACGCCTTTTCTTTCCAATTGAGCTACAGCGTAATTAACAAGCTCAGGGTCAAAGCCTGGAAGAACCATTGGAGCGGCTTCCACACAAACAATTCTTACTTTATGGAAGTCAACGTCATATTCATGGCAAAGCTCAGGGATACGGTTAGTCAGCTCTCCAAGGAACTCAATTCCTGTGAAGCCTGCACCACCCACAACGATTACTAGTCTTTCATCTTTTTTCTCTTCTTCCATATTGTAGGTTGCAAATTGGTATTCAATGTGCTCGCGCAATTGGCGCGCCGAGTTCACGTTCACAATTCCAAATGCGTATTCCTTAAGGCCTTTAATGCCAAATGTTTCAGATTCTCCACCAAGGGAAACAACCAGATAGTCATAAGAAACTTCTCCTTTTTCAAGGATAACCTTTTTCTCTTCTTTGTTGATTTCCAATGCTGTATCCTGGATGAATTCCACTTTACTGCGATCGATTACATCGCGAATTTCATAACGTACACGGTCATGATGAAGCGTGCCTGCAGAGGCTTCATGAAGCCATGTTGTCTCATAATGGTAATCATTTTTATTAATTAGAACGATATCAGCTTCGTTCGCACCCATTAATTTTTGCAGGCGAACTGTAGTTATTAATCCACCGTATCCTGCTCCCAGGATAACTATTTTTGGCTTTCTCAAAGCAATCACTTCCACCTTTATTAGTAATTTTTATATTATTTCTTATTTTCCGCTGCTTGATTAAAATTTATTTTAATATGAAGAAAAAAGTTTGTGATATTGTTCACTAAAGCGTTCAAAATAATGTGCTGAATTTGTCACAAATTAGTAACAATATACCCAAATTACATCTTATTCTTTTTCTATTCGTTTTTCAAGCTATTTCTATTGGTTTAAAAACTTAAGAATTTTTAGAAATTAGCGCCATTTCCTTCATTAAATGTTTGAAAACGTTCACATTAATTTCCTAATTGTTGGAGATTAAGATGAGTAAAATTTGAAATTGTGGTATGATATTAAATGGATTTCTTACTACATCATTAGGGGGATATGGAGTTGCGAGAAGATCAAAAAGTTTACGATATCACCATTATCGGGGGCGGACCAACCGGTTTATTCACTGCTTTTTATGGCGGGATGAGACAAGCGTCTGTGAAAATCATTGAAAGCTTGCCACAACTAGGCGGCCAATTATCTGCACTTTATCCGGAAAAGTACATATACGATGTCGCAGGGTTCCCAAAAATCCGGGCACAGGAATTGATTAATAATCTTAAGGAACAAATGAAGAAATTTGAGCCTACTGTTGCTTTGGAGCAGTCCGTTGAAAAGCTTGAAAAGCAGGAAGATGGAACCTTCAAATTAACGACTGATAAAGAGGTTCACTATTCTAAAACGATTATCATCACTGCTGGCAATGGGGCGTTCCAACCACGACGTTTGGAATTGGAAAGTGCCGTTCAATATGAGAACAAAAATGTCCATTACTTCATTGATGACCTGAACCATTTTGCCGGAAAAAAGGTAGTAGTGTTTGGCGGCGGAGATTCCGCAGTGGATTGGGCTCTTATGCTTGAACCGATTGCTGAAAAAGTAAGCATCATACATCGCAGGGACAAGTTCCGTGCGCATGAACACAGCGTAGAAAATCTGTATAACTCTAAAGTCGAAATCAAAACTCCATTTGTCCCTTCAGAATTAATCGGTGATGACACTGGTGTTAAACAGGTTATAATTGGCGGTGCGGCAGGAGAAAATTCCGAAACATTAGATGTCGACGCTGTCATTGTCAATTATGGATTCGTGTCTTCTCTTCGCCAATTAAAGAATGGGCCTTGAAATAGAAAAGAACTCTATTGTAGTAAATTCAAAAATGGAAACAAATGTCCCAGGCATTTATGCAGCAGGAGACATTTGCACATATGAGGGCAAAGTAAAACTGATCGCATGCGGTTTCGGTGAAGCTCCTACAGCTGTTAACAACGCTAAAGCATTCATCGATCCAAAAGCGAAAATCCAGCCATTACATAGCTCCTCCATGTTCGGCGGACATTAAGCCGAAATACGATAAAGAACACGCTAAACAAAACCAGGCACCCCATTTGGGATGCCTGGTTTTGTTTTATTAACATTCCTCAGGTGTACCAGTGTTTGTCGCAGTCTTAAACGAAGAACCGCAGCCGCATGATGCGATGGCGTTTGGATTATCGATAGTAAAGCCGCCGCCCATCATGGATTGTTTAAAGTCGATCTTCGTCCCTTTAAGGGCTGGTGCACTTTCTTTATCGACAATGATTTGAATGCCATGCTGCTCAAAATGCAGATCATCTTCTTTGACTTCATGGTCAAAGCCCATTCCGTAAGATAAACCGCTGCAGCCCCCGCCTTTAATAGCCACTCTTAAAAGGGCTCCCTCTTCTTCATTATGCTTCATCATCTCTTTTATTTGCAGCGATGCTGCTTCGGTTAAAATAACTACCTCATTCTCCATTTGTCTTCCTCCTAATATGAATACTTTCAAACTATATGCCTACCCCGTCTATGGAGTTGTATGATTTGCTGCCGTATGTGCCTTTGTAAACACAACTGAAAAATATATTACTTATTAATAGTATATACACTGACCATGATGTACTCAACTAATTGGCACTTACATTTTTCGCATTAAAAATAATAAATTAGGAAATTCGACTCTCATTATTATAGTTTTTAGGATATAATCATAGTTAAAAAGTAACAATTTCTGAACAGATAAGATAACCATCGAACTATAACCCAAGAGCGGATGGTGAGTATATTGACTCAATTAGAGCCCCTTTATGATAAAAAGTGTGAATGCTTAATGTGCAAAAAGAATTTTATATCTCAAAAAATTCGTACACGTTTCATTAAACTAGCCGAAGTTGACACAGACTTCTCGCCAGCCTATCAGCCGCCTGAAAACAATCCCATCTTCTATCAGATACATGTGTGCCCATATTGCGGTTTTTCTTTCTCGGAAGAAACGATAAAGTATTTTCCGCCAAATTCAAGAGAGTTAATCCAAGAAAAGGTTGTAAACAATTGGACACCTCAAGATTTCGGAGGCAGCAGAACCATTCATCAGGCGATCCAAACTTATAAACTTGCCATCTATTGTGGTGTTTTAAAAAAGGAAAAACACATCGTCCTGGCCGGGATGTACTTAAGAGTGGCGTGGATGTATCGTTCCCTGCAGAATGACGGACAGGAGCAGCGGTTTATGAAGCTGGCTATTATGGAATACCACGAATCCTATTTAAAGGATGACTTTAGAGGAACTCAGGTTTCAGAAGTTAAGCTGCTTTACCTGATTGGTGAGCTTTCCAGAAGAACCCTTCAAACCCAGCAGGCCGTTCAATATTTTTCAAAAGTAATTGAACGGCAGAAACAATCCATCGAACCGAAAATAATCGAAATGGCCCGGGAACGCTGGTATGAAATCAGGGAAGAAAAGACACTTAATGCTTAAGCAAAAACAAGGGAATGGCGCTGGCCATTCCCTTTTTATATTAAAACATCGGATTATCCTCAAGGTATTGATAAATATTTTCTACCAATTCCTCAGGAGTATCCCCCGTTACAGGTTCTCCATTTACAAGTGCATAAAGTGTGGATGCACATTTTCCACAATACCCGAGACATCCATATTCAATTACATCTAAATTAGGATCCCTTTCCAGCTTCTCCCTTGCTTTTTGGGCACCACTGGCCAGATTGCTTATGCAAAATTCGATGATTGGCTGTATCATTACTATCACCTCTACTAACATATTATCCTACCCTTTTTGTTGATATCCGTCAATTACCACTAATCGCCGTTTACTGTCAAGATAATATTTTATTTGTTGTTATTTCGTCACAATTCCTTTATAATTTTCATGTGTCAAAATCCGTATTTTTATATAATTGTTATTTTTTAATAATATTTTTTAAACTTAGTGCAAACGGTTTCTTTTGGAAGTAATCAGGAAATCCATGATTATGCACGAAATATCGTTTATGGAAAAAGCTTTACGGGAAAATAACCAAATAATCGAACTGGAATTGTTGATAAAGGGGAAATTAACTATGAAGAACCTTGTAATTCTAGGCGGTGGCTATGGCGGAATGAAAATCCTCAACGAACTTCTGCCTGATCATCTACCTGATGATGTGTATATTACCCTGGTTGACCGGGTACCATACCACTGTTTAAAAACAGAATATTACGCATTGGCAGCGGGCACGATTTCTGACCGCCATGTCCGCGTTTCCTTTCCTGAACACCCTCAGCTTAAGGTTAAATACGGTGAAGTCACTGGCATAAACCTCGAAGAAAATAAGGTTTTACTTAAAGATGAGGAAGCGCTTTGTTATGATGACTTAATTATTGGCCTTGGCTGTGAAGACAAATATCATAATGTTCCTGGTGCAGATGAATTCACTTACAGCATTCAAAGCATTGAAAAATCCCGTGCTACTTACTCTATCCTGAATAACCTCCCACCGGGTTCCGTCGTAGGCATTGTCGGCGCTGGCCTGAGCGGAGTAGAGCTTGCAAGTGAACTAAGTGAAAGCCGTTCAGACTTGAATGTAAAGCTATTTGATAGAGGAGATCATATTTTATCCGATTTCCCTGACCGACTCAGCAAATATGTTGAAAATTGGTTTGATAAACATAATATCGAAATAGTAAATAATTCCAACATAACAAAGGTAGAGGAGAAACTGCTCTACAATCATGATGTACCCGTCCATTGCGATGTAATCGTCTGGACAGCCGGTATACAGGCTAATAGGATTGTCCGTGACATAGACGTTGAAAAAGACAAGCTTGGACGTCTGACTGTTACTCCACATCACCATTTGCCTGGAAATGAGCATGTGTTTGTGGTCGGAGACTGTGCGAGCCTTCCTCATGCCCCAAGTGCCCAGCTTGCTGAAGGCCAGGCAGAGCAAATCGTGGAAGTATTTAAAAAGCGCTGGAAGGGTGAGCAGCTTCCGCCATTCTTCCCGGCTATCAAACTAAAAGGCGTTCTCGGTTCTCTTGGAAAGAAGGAAGGGTTCGGAATGATGGCCGACCGTGCCATTACAGGCCGCGTCGCCCGTTTGATTAAATCTGGAATTCTTTGGATGTATAAATATCATAATGGATGATATAAGAAAAACTTGGCAATCGCCAAGTCATTAGGCGAATACCATAGTTTTTCTTATGCGTTTAGAATTTATGGATATAAATTCTGATTAGCTAAAGAAACCTCGCCGATTGGTGAGCTTAGAAAAAAGCAGCATTCCAATTTGGAATGCTGCTTTTTTTAGATGGATTGGTAGCCATGCTTTTCCAGTTCTGCAAAAATGGTTTTCAGTCGGGGATTGCCCTCCCCGACTATTTTATTTCCAATCAAAACCACTGGATAAAACATATCTTCCTCAATTACTCTTGCTGCAAAGTGCTTTTTTCCTTCTTCTTCAGGAGGGTTATGAATATCCACATAGGTGATGATGAACGGTTGATCTGCAAATTTCCTGCCAACAGCCGCCTCTAGCCATTCAAACGTTTCTTTTGATGACGGCAAATTTACACAGCTCGGGCATAACTGGTCTGCCCCATACACAATAATTTCGATTACCTGATTGGTCATAATAAGCCATCCTTGTTTTTTCTTTTATTTTATAATATTTGTTCAATAAAAATCTAAGAATTTAATTCAAATTTGAGATTTCCTTTTTCAGATAATGGATTTTTAAGCTGGATGACATTATAATAGTTAGTATGAAAGGAGTCGATTTTTAACATGACAGAACAAGAAATGAAAGCTCAAGTTCAGGAAGTTTTAGATAAATTACGCCCATTCCTTCTTAGGGACGGTGGAGACTGCGAATTAGTAGATGTTGATGAAGGTATCGTAAAACTCCGTCTTCTTGGAGCATGCGGCAGCTGCCCAAGCTCGACCATCACATTAAAAGCCGGTATCGAACGCGCTCTTTTAGAAGAAGTTCCTGGCGTTGTTGAGGTTGAACAGGTTTTTTAATTAGAAAGTCGACGATAGAAAAGCGATGGTCCCTTGGGCCATCGCTTATTTATTTCAGACACGCACTTTCCATTCTTTATTTACAACTGTAAGAGGATCCTTACCGGATAGAACTGCATCTATATTATCCAGGCAAAGCCTCATCATCGTCATCCTTGTCTCGATGCTGGAACTGCCAATATGCGGAAGGGCGACCACGTTAGGAAGCTTTAATAGAGGATGATCCGCTGAAATGGGTTCTTTTTCGAACACATCCAGGCCTGCTCCCGCAATCTCTTTATCCACAAGAGCTTCATATAATGCGGTTTCATCAATAACCGGCCCTCGTGACGCATTAATAAAAATCGCAGACTTCTTCATTTTTCTGAAAACCTCACGCGAAAACAGATTTTTAGTCGAGTCTGTCAGCGGTGTTAAGCAAACAATAAAATCTGACTGCGAAACAAGCTCCTCAAACGTGCTATAAACCGCACCCAGATTTCTCTCTGCTTCCAGTTTTCTTGATCGATTATGATAGAGGATTTCCATATCGAAACCTGTGGCGCGCTTTGCGACGGTTTCACCTATTTTTCCCATCCCTACTATCCCGATTGTTTTATGGTGGACATCATGGCCTGCCAAAAGGAGCGGGCTCCAGCTCTTCCATTTCCCTTGCCTGACCAGCTCAGACGCTTCCACAATTCGGCGGGCGGTTGCCATCAGCAATGCAAATGTTAAATCAGCAGTGGTATCCGTCAATACATCAGGAGTATTGCAAACTGCAATACCTCTTTTGTCAGCAGTTTTCAAATCGATATTATCAAAGCCGACTGCAAGATTTGCGACAACCTTCAGCCTGTCACCAGCATTTAAAACACTTTCGTCAATTGGATCAGACAGCATGGTTAAAAGCGCATCCGCTTTCTTTGCCTCTTCAATGAGCAACGCCTTTGGAACTGGAATATTTTCTTTTCCCCACATGCCGACTTCATATTTCGCTTGAATTGCTTCTGCTACTTCGCTAGGAAGCTTTCTCGTAATGTAGATGTATGGTTTCATGTGTTAATCGCCTTCCTTTGTCCATTATAAGCTTATTGTAATTTTAGCATAGTGGACAAAGACAAAGACAAGGACTATGAACTGCAATCTGATTCTCAAAATTATTTTGCCAGCCATTCCAGCAAGGGCAACTTTAATTTGTTGACCGGCGCACCTGCCAGCTGATAGAATCCATTTAAAAATTGCTCATATTCCCTGGATTGATTTAAAATCTTTTGCAGCTTCTCTTCAAGCAATTTTTTATCCTGTTCCGAGCGGGTAATATAATAGCTTTCTATACAATTAAAGTAATGAAGAGGAAATAAAATCCTTGAATAAAGGAGCCGCCAGGAAAAGGCTGATAATGGCGAAATTCCTTGGTAATCATCATAAAATTCCTTTACTTCCCGGTGATAGGTTTGGATATTATGAAAGTAGCGTTCCCTCGTCCATTCTGCCAGGTCCCTGCTGCGGTGGTCAAATACCCAATCAAAAGGATTTTTAATCAAATAATGCCTGCCCCATGAGGTGGATGAAAACCGTTCATGGCAAACAGTACCGTTGTCGGTATCAGCCGGGTTTTCATCGATTTCTGTGTCCACAAGATACTGAATAGCATTTTCTGTCATCCCCATATAATAAGGGAAAGTTTCAATGAACAGCCTCTCAAAATCGTCTTCAGGCGTTTGGAAGAGCATTCCGTTCCAAACCTTCTCCATTTGTTCCAAACGCTTTTCCCATAATTCCTTCCACTTTCCGATCCTGCTCGACCTCTCCACCTGAAAGGGCACCTTTCGTCCTCTCTCATGGAATTTTGCCAGCTTCCGCCCAAGCTTTTGTTTAGGAGGGGGTATCTCCTCCTGCCTGCTGGCCAAAACGCAATACTGATTATCCTCCCACTTTGTTAAAATTTTCCCAGAGGTAGTCGTTAGAAAATAAGGGACATGATTGTCTCCATAGCTTTGTAAATGCTCCGTTATTTTTTGGAGTTCAGCCACTTCCTCTTCCTCGCGGCCAGCCCGGCCTTGCAATTAAGTAAAGCCAACCATTACCTCTAAGGGCATCATAAGCATCAACCTTCACATATTCCTGCACCTTCACCCCGTACTCTTTTTCAAGCAGTTTCTGAAGCATTCTCACACCTCTTTTATAACTTTCTTCTTAAGTCATATATATGTATGAAATCGGGAAACTTGTTGCCTTAAAAGAATAAGAATAGCAATAGAGGAAAAGATGAAAAAGTATTGTCATCCATGATTCTCTTTCTGGCCGGAGAAGCATACTTTAAGGAAAAAGGGTATATATATTGGGAAAATCTAAAGAAAAGGTGATTAAAATATGGCTGAGGATAAGAAAATGGATTTGACCGAACAAACCGCCCGTAAATGGCTTAAAGAAAGAGGAGTAAAAATACAGGATATTGCTGATCTTGTTTACTTCCTCCAGCAGCAATACCATGAAAATTTAAAAATAGAAGATTGTTTGTCGAATGTGGAACGTGTCATTTCAAAACGGGAAGTCCAAAATGCCATCATTACTGGCATCCAACTGGATATGCTGGCTGAAAAAGGGATGCTTGAGGAGCCTCTTCAATCCATAATCAAAAGCGATGAGAGTCTTTACGGTGTAGATGAGATTCTCGCCTTCTCTATCGTAAATGTTTATGGTTCTATTGGATTTACGAATTACGGATATATTGATAAGCAAAAGCCGGGTATCCTCAGGCTTCTGAATGACAAGTCTACCGGAGAATGCCATACCTTTTTGGATGATATTGTCGGTGCCATTGCTGCAGCAGCATCAAGCAGGCTGGCACACCGTGCAGCACACGTCGAATAGAGAAACAAAAGGCGCAAGCGCCCTGGTTAGCCCCAACAGGCATAAGACGAATCACGCAGGAAATCCTGATTTCTGAAGTGATTTGGCTTATGACCCCGAGGGGCTGGGCGCTGGAGCTAGATTAATACAACTTGGTAGAAGTTTCCACTTCAATTAATTTTATTATTTCCTAGACAAAAACAAAAACCGGGCAATTTGCCCGGTTTTGCTATTAAGGTTCCCAATGATCGAGGGAATCAATCGAATAGGTTGGCTGAATGTCGTACCCGCCAAGCAATTCCTTCGTGGTTACACCAGTATGGACGAGCAGAGTGTCCATTCCTGCATTAATTCCTGCCATAATATCTGTATCGTAATAGTCGCCGACCATTATTGTTTCTTCCTTTGCAGTACCCAGTACCTTTAATGCCTGATCCATAATAACCGATTCAGGCTTTCCGATAAAAATGGGCTGCGTTTGGGTAGAAACCGTTACTACTGATGTTAGAGACCCATTCCCGGGCAGCAAACCTCTTTCCGTCGGAATCGCGATATCACCGTTTGTAGAAATAAATACAGCACCATTCCGTACGGCTAGACAGGCAGTTGCCAGTTTTTCATAGTTGATCGAGCGGTCAATTCCCGTCACGACAAAATCTGCATCCTCACCGGCAAAACGAAATCCTTTCTCCTCTAAAGCGGTCCTGATCCCCTCTTCACCAATAACATAAACGCTTGCATCCTTTTTTCTGCTGTAAATATAATTTGCTGTCGCCTGGCTTGTTGTAAAGACCTGATCTTCTTTAGCCGGGATATCAAATTCCCTAAGCTTTTCTGCCACCTGGGCAGGTGTCCTTGATGAATTGTTCGTGACAAATAAATATGGAATATCCTTTTGCTGTAATTTTTTCACAAAATCTGATGCTGCTTCAATACGCTCAGTTCCTTTGTACATTGTTCCATCTAAATCAATTAAATAACCTTTATATTTGTTCATACTCCATCACTCCTGCCTATATTCTTCCCGATTTCATTTGTAACTTAACTTCTCAAAAGAAAAAAGACCTGCCGAAGAGGTCTGTTTTACTAATTTTTAAATGCTGTTACCTGTCCTAGTTCATTTGTGAGGTATACCCGTACACTATCGGAGAAATCAGAAAGCTGCTGAATATTATTTTTGAATTCAACGGCCAATTCCTTATGATCAATCTCAGTATAGGATTGCACAAGCATTTTTCGGTATTGAATCAAATTTTTTAAACTCACGCCGGCTTTTTCGGAAACAACCTTTTCATCCATTAAAATATCGACAATATCGTCATAACTGCCAGGATCACGCATAATGAAGCCATCAATCATCATATTTCCTACGTCTAGCACCGATTCAATCATCATATGGCTCAGCCGTTCCAATGCTGCTTTTTCAAGCGGGGCTGTCCAATTCTTTTGCTCTAAAAAAAGAGCAATTAACGATTCTAAATACATTAATGTCTCTTCAATCTTCTGACGGTCCACAAAGTACACACAACCACATCCTTTGCTTTAAATCTAAGTTGCGAGGCTCTTAACCAGCGCGGCCGGACGGGCATAAAAATAACCCTGTGCCAGATCCACCTTATTGCGCGTCAGTACCGAAGCCTCCTCCTGGCTTTCGATTCCTTCCGCAACCACTAATGAACCCGCTTCCCTGGCTACAAGCAATAGCCCTCTCAGCATGGACTCCTTAACGGAATTTTTATCAATATTCTGGATCACCGACCGGTCAATCTTTATTATATCCGGCATGATTTCACTAATCGTATTCAGGCTGGCATATCCTGCACCTGTATCGTCTACCGCGAGCCTGAATCCCATTAGGCGCAATACTTTAATATTATATATGAAATCCTTCATTCCTTCGATTGAATCGCGTTCAGTAATTTCAAATGTGATTTGCTTCGGGGAAATATTTTTATATTTCTCCATTAGCTTTTTTACATCACGGATAAATTTCATATTCCCCAGAGTCAAAGGAGTAAAATTAATAAAAATATCCTGCTTGAACTCCAGCGATTTTATTTGCTTCAGTGTTTTTTCCAGGACGATCATTTCCAGGTCATATAAAAGCCCTGTCTGCCTTGCCACAGAAAAAAGGGGAAGTGGATTTTCGAGCACCGTACCGGCTGGCCCTCGTGACAGCATTTCCCATGCCCTTACTTCATTTGTTGCTACATCTATTATTGGCTGAGCCAACAGTTTTATATCCTTTTCCGTAACTATTCTGCTCATTGTATAAAGCATCTCGTTAAACTCAGAATCGACGCGTTTCTCAGCCATTGCCATTGCCTGCTGCTGCGCTTTTAACACGGCTTCCCGAATGGAATAATGTTTTCTCTCAACAAACATAAAGCCTGTTTCAAAAGAGGGTGAAACGCTAGGATAATCTATATGTAAATGCTGTTCAACCTCATGTGTAATTTTTTTCATTAAAGCATCAATTTCTGAAATCGAATTTCGTTCATGGTCCACTCTTATCGACAGCGTTAAGCCATCCCCATAAAAGTCGTGAAGGGTAATGACATCTTCCTTGTCCATCTCTGTTTCAATCACAAAACGGAAGTACTTTTTAACACGTTTCATAAATGGTTGAAAGTGGAATTGTCCGAGCAAATCAGCCAGATCTTTATTGTCTTTCATATTAAAGACAATAACTGCAACTTCAAATCCTTCTTTTAATGCTGTTCTTATTCCTTCGACAACTGGATCTCTTAAGATAAATTGCGGAGGATAAAAACGCATGGATGAAAGAGGCATAACGATTTTTCCCCATTGCATTAATCTCCGGGCTTTTTCCCTATAACGGCGGACCATTCTTTTCATTCCTCTCAGAAGTCAGCATACATTCTATAAGTCCATTGTACCATAAATACGGGGTTTCTGTATTTTTTTCCTGTATATGAAGTATTTACAAAATAATGGTCGAAAGTCTGACTGCCCATTTCTGAATTATTTTGGTAAGATAGAAACGAATCTTTGCCTTATCAAAGTAAAAATACATAATCAAAGGAGTTTAACCATGAGTGAACGTTTCTTTTTATATGATGAAAAAGAAGTAACAAAAACGCGATTTGTCAGTTTTTTAGGCGAAAATCAGCGCTTTGATCTGGCAATCGTCCAAACGGACCGCCATTACGGAAAAAGCCTCGTTCTTGACATGCAAGGAAGCCGTTTTGCCATTATTGGGCAGGATGACTTGCAGGAAGAAGGCTATCTTGAGCATGTTTTCAATTTAGAAGAACAGGAAGCCGAAGAACTTCGGTCATTTTTAACAGAACTCGTTTAAGGTTTCATGATTTTTTCTTCTATAGCCATACTAATAAAAATGGCAATAGGAGTGAAAGCATGGCCGATAAAGAGACGAAGTCTTACACTGATTTTTCAAATGTAGAAACTCAAAAAAATTTCCTTGCCGTGGAAACGCTGCCTGAAGGCCCATATGGCTCTCCCATTAGAAAAAACAAACCTGTCGAAAATAAAAGCACCCCCTGGAGAGAAGGCCAGCGCTATCACAGCGCTTATAATTACGAGTTTAAATCCTTGCATCAAAATTTGCCGAGGCAAATGGATGGAGCCCATCCAACACATGACGACCCGGATAAAAATGAAGAACTTCCTTACACAAACACATAAGGAAGGTTGAAAAGGCCAGGAATCTGTAACAGATTCTGGCCCTTTCTATTATTTTTTAACCTTTTTCAAAACAAAATAAGCACATCCAAAATTGCAGTACTCATATAAATATTCGCTCAATGTGCTAATTTTTGTATCAAAGGATGCTTTTTGGTTTTGATCATCGAAAAAGCCCCTCAAGCGAAGCTGGCCATAGCCCCAATCCCCGACAATATAGTCATATCGCGATAATATATCGCTAAAACGCGCTTTCAAGGCTTCTTCATTGAACGCGTTTCTATGCTCTTCTAGAATTTCATACACTGTATTATTAATTGTAATCATCTTCTCACCTCAATTTTCCAGCTCTTGTTTATTCCATTATAACCGATTCACCATCAATTTCTAAGTGAAAAAATCTTGCAACTGGCAACCCTATTAACAGGGGGTGAAAACACATTGAAAAAAATACTTTTAATCCTCGGAGCTTTCTGCCTTTCTACTGTTCTCGGCTGTTCAAGGCAGGACCGGGATGTGTATCATGAAAGCGGCAATACCATCAATGTAAACAATAAAAGGAATGAGCTATACAACGAGAAAAAAGATATGGGCGTTCGCAATATGCGGAATGATTTTGGATATGTCCGCCACCAAAAAAGTCCGGTGATGGGTGACAGGAGTTCCAATGGCAATGAAGATACTCTTGACCGAGAAAAGCTTGCCAATATGATCAGCAAATACAGTACCGATCTGCCAAATGTCAATGATGTGGCTACACTTGTGACTGACCAGGAGGTTCTGATTGCTTACCAGACGGACTCCAAAAATCGCAAATTGACGGCTGACCAGGTGAAAAAAACAGGCATGTCTGCTGTTCCGCGTTACTATCATGTTTATGTTTCGGATGATAAAAGGCTGATGAAGGAAGTGGAAAACCTCTCCCATCTGAACTCGACAAGCAGAGAGGCACGTCACCTGATACAAAATGTAATCGTTGAAATGAAAAGCTACCCTCAGGGAGACCGGATTAATTCTAACGAAAATGAAAATGGCGAAACTCCTGATGATGTGAAGAGAAATATGAAGTAATAAAAAAAGAGTTCAGCATTTAATCATTAGCTGAACTCTTTTTTAATTAAGCTTCTTGAACTTCCTTTTCCGCAAGCATGGATTTATGCTTTGCTGCGGCATTGACTTGTTCGTCTGCATGGTACGAAGAACGGACAAGCGGCCTGCTTCACAATGGCTAAATCCTTTACTCAGTGCGATTTGCTTTAATTCTTCAAATTCAGCAGGGCTGTAATATTTTTCAACCTTAATATGCTTTTTGGTTGGCTGCAGATATTGGCCAATGGTCATAATATCTACATTATTTGCACGCAAATCATCCATCGTTTGGAGAATTTCTTCTTTAGTCTCTCCCAACCCAATCATTAAGCTGGATTTGGTCGGAATGTCCGGCTGCATTTCCTTGGCACGTTTTAAAAATTCAAGTGACCGTTCGTATGTAGCACGGGCTCTGACTCTCGGTGTCAAGCGACGGACTGTTTCGATATTATGGTTTAAAATGTCCGGACGAGCTTCCATTAACACTCTTAGGTTTTCCTCCACTCCACCCATATCAGACGGAAGGACTTCAATACTTGTTAATGGATTTTTCCTGCGGATAGCCCGTACTGTTTCCGCGAATACAGCAGAACCGCCATCCTTCAAATCGTCTCTTGCAACTGCTGTGACAACAGCATGTTTTAAATTCATTAACTGGACGGAATCCGCCACTCTTTCCGGCTCTTTTAAGTCCAGTTCAGTCGGAAGCCCAGTCTTCACTGCACAAAAGCGGCATGCACGGGTACATACATCCCCCAAAATCATAAATGTAGCTGTTCTTCTCACAGCCCAGCATTCATGAATGTTCGGACAGCGTGCTTCTTCACAAACCGTGTGAAGATTTTTTTCCCTCATCATTTTCTTTAAGCCATTATAATGCTCATTCGTATTTAGCTTTATTTTTAACCATTCAGGTTTTCTAAGATGTTCTTCTTTTTTACTCAATTTTTCCACCTCATTCAGTCGTTAAAATCACACTTTACCAATGCGAGATGATTCTTCTTTTGTCACTTTATCATACTAAAACAACCGCGACAAGCCGGATAGCTTTCATTACCATTTATTAACCATTATAAATGAACGATGAACTCACAAACTAATTGTACATCATATGAAGGGAGGATTCCTGTGCGGGCAATTTTAATAATAACCGCTTTTTTATTATTTTTTACGGTTCTGCCTACTGGACCTGTCAGGGCGGGAGAGCCTGATATGTATCAGAAAAGAATGGAGCTTTATAAAAAAGTGGAAGCACTGACTCAAATCCCCTGGTATTATTTAGCTGCTGTCGATCAATACGAACGCAATATCCGCCAGGTGCGCAGGGACTTGCCAAAGCCAGAGGGTATTACAGGCATCTATTTTCGGCCTGAACAGTGGGCTGGAATTACGAATCCCAACCCAATGGATGAGAATCCTGTCTCCATTCACTTTTTTAACGGAATTGGAATAGATGGAAATGGCGATAATAAAGCAAGCCTTAAGGATGACGAAGACATCCTCTATACATTTGCATCCTACCTTCTTACTTACGGAATCAATCAAGATAATATAAAAATTGCTTTATGGGATTATTATAAACGTGATAAAACGGTCGGAATCATAGTCGGCAAAGCAAAAATCTATCGTCATTTTGGCAGGGTCAATCTGGATGAACATGCATTTCCAGTACCGATTCGAAGCAATCACAGCTATAACAATACCTGGGGGGATGCCCGGGGCTGGGGTGGCAGGAGAATTCATGAAGGAACAGATATTTTTGCCGATTACGGCGTCCCTGTTCGGGCTACCGAGTATGGAATTGTTGAGATGAAGGGCTGGAATAAATACGGAGGATGGAGGATCGGTATAAGGGATATAAATAATACGTATCATTATTTTGCCCATCTAAGCGGCTTTGCCAAGGATCTAAATCTCGGCCAGATCGTCGAACCAGGAATGTTGATAGGCGGGGTAGGAAGCTCCGGCTATGGTCCGCCCGGAACCTCCGGCAAATTTCCTCCTCACCTTCATTATGGAATGTATAAGGATAATGGGTATACCGAATGGTCCTTTGACCCATATCCGCATTTGAAAATGTGGGAACGGATGGAAAGGATTAAGGCTAGAAAGAAAAAATAAGGAAAAGGACTGCCCGCGGGACAGTCCTTTGCTTTATTCGATTTAATTCCCGCTTCCCGGAAGTTCAATGGACGGGGAGGAATTCCCTCCTCCATTGTAATATTGCGGAACATCACCTTCTATTAATCCCTTGCCTATAGGAACTGTCTGTTCTAATTTTGTGATTTTTGTCGCAAAAGGAGTAATAATCTGAATCGAAACCACTAAATGAATGGAAATATCAATCCATACATTGTTAATTCCAATTTGTTTTACTTCCGTCTTTACATCCGGATGGACGTCACCGATGGCATTGAATCTAACAGGAATTTTGGCCCAAATTTCCCAGCAAAGCAATATTGGTAGCCTGGCCAAGTGGAACATACCATATAATACCTTCTAAATTTTTTGGCTTATTTGTCTCAATATCGACCTCTGTCAATTGTCCTAGGGCAGCAAGATCGCCTTTTTCAGCCATTTTTATATTTTTCTGCACTTCCATCGTCGTTTCAGCAAGAACCCTGTTAATAACATCTGTCTTCAACGTGTAACCTGACGACTTCCCGTTTTTATCGGGAATTCCTACAAATATATTGTTTATGTCCTTGACGTTAACCGTTTTTTTAATGACAGCCTTATTGATGACAAGTGAAGCAATTTTTCGGGTTTGTGAATCAGCATAGCTCATAAGGGTAGGGGCAATGCCTTTATTGATGATCCATAGCCCTGCAGCCGTAGAAAAAATAAAAAAGACGAAGGTCAGTAAAAAAACATATCGATAAGGCAAGGGCCTCGCTGAATTTTCCGTATGCGGAACTTTGCCAAAAAAAATCCCCCCTCTACAAGCTATATGTATGCTGCAAAGGAGGGAACTAGCCCAATTACGTTAGTTCTTTTTAAAGGTTGTGTCACAAGCGGTTATGACAATATGAAGCTCCGTTTTTAAATCTAAATCATACGGCTCTACCTCTGTCCCGTTATCTCCAAAAATCCTGACAGTAGGACGGTCACTGAGGCCTTTATTTTGCCTGCTGACAACGCCCTTTCGGCCATCACTAAGTTCAACCGTTATCCCTGCAGGATAGATGGCTACCGCCTGCCTGAAGGCTTCTATTAAGCTGGATTCGTACAAGCTGCCAGAACCGGCGTAAAGAATTTCAAGGCCTTCATGGGGGAGCATTGCCCTTCTATAAACTCTATTTGAAGTAACTGCATCAAATACATCAGCTACGGCAATAATTTTTCCGAAATCGTGAATTTCGCTGCCCTGAATTCCGCGTGGATAGCCGGAGCCATCCAGCCTTTCATGATGCTGAAAAGCACAGTGTGCCACGATAAGAGGAAGTCCTGGGATTTTGCGGAGGATGTTATAGCCTTGTTCCGCATGTTTTTTTATTTCTTCGTACTCATCCTCTGTCAAACGACCTGGCTTCAATAGAATATGTTCATCAACCTTCATTTTACCGACATCATGCAGAATGGCACCCAGCCCAAGGATTTCAAGATCCTTAGGAGGCAAATTCAACTGCAGGCCAATCGCTAAAGAATACATTGTTACATTAAGCGAATGCGTGAAAATATAATGGTCGTATGTAAAAATATCAGATAACAAAACAAGCAGGTCATCGTTTTGTTTAATTTCAGATACAATGTACTTAATTAGTGTTTTAAAATCCTTCGTTGCTTTTTCAAGCACGATTGAACCAGACAGAAATCTTTCATCCTGTATTTGAGTGAAATTCGACTCAATCGTTTGAATCGCTTTCTGGCGAACTTTAACAGACAAAGGCTCTTTAACGATAATATCCTCCGTCTTGCTGTCTGTCACATAAATATAATGGATTCCCATACCCTCAAGACGCTCCAGGAGTTTTTCGTCCAGTTCTACTCCTTGATTTAAAAGAACTTTGCCCCGGTCATTGTATATGGCTTTTCCAAGTATTGCTCCCTTTGCCACGGAGGCCGTTGCAACTAATCTCATAATAAACTCCCATCCATAAATCCCTTATAGAGGAATGAAGTGCAAAATTCGACAATTTTACCTTTATTAATATTATTATCTGTAATTTTAAAAACTTTCAACTGCATATAGTAACCTTTTTCATCTTTTTTTTCGACATTCGCCTAAATTCAACTTAATATTCCACTATATGTATAAGAAAAGCGCTACCGCTTGAGCTAGAAACTGTTCTAAGTTGAAAACTTTACTTATACTTTCTATAAAAAATGACAGCCTGCCTTCATGGCAAACTGTCAATTCATTAGCAGCAAAGCATCCTTTCCAGGCATCCCATTATGGATTCCAAGTTTTTCTGCTTCTATAGTAATGGATTCAAGCGGCGCATTTAGCAGCTGATCGATTGTTTTAACCCCGACAGCCCTACCTGCGATAATCCCCCGATCCTTTAATTTTTCGTTTAAAAGTGCTATATCCAGGGCCCCGCACATGATATAACCCTTTTCACCTGTAACCGCCAGCAATGTCGTTTTTGGAAGCTTAACAGTTACTGCCAAAAAGGTCTTGCCGCTGATTTCAACAGGGTACAAATCAATCATTTATAGCACTCCTTTCCTATCCATAACAACTTATGTATAAGGCAGGAAAAAGTGTATTGGCATTCTGCCTATTTCATTAACTTCCACTGCAGTAAATCACGCATTAGTTCTGGCAAAAAATATTGCTTCCTTTTTGCACGTAAGATTTCAGGAAAAAACTTTCCAAAAGTAAACATATCGGGTATGGCAAGGCGATAAACCTTTTCCGGTAGTAAATTCACACCGTTTATCATAACTTTGTGCTCATTTTCAGTGAAGGATATCTGGTTATATATCATTTTTCCCATCACTTGTCCCCTAAACCCAAGCCCCAGTATCGGCATGTGCGGCCATTTTTCATCTCGTGCTTGTAAAAGCACTTCTTTAAGTTCGCTGCCAGTCAATTCAACCGTACATGGATTGATCAAATGAGGGCAGACTTTGTGTAAATCAAATTTTGTTACCTCTCCTGAAAGGGAACCCAGGAGCAGACCCGCATTCAAAAAAGCACAATCCGCATTGCACCATTCTCTGAGTGCTTCACACAGCATGTTTGGAAGCTCGGATTCTTTAAAGTAATCGCTTTGGATGGCCTTTGAAAGTGTCACCACTTTTTCATCAAGCAGCTGTTTTCCTATTTCAATCAAGGAATTGGCATCGTTTCGCTCGTGTTCACTTTCAGGCAATTCATTTACATCGTATAGCATGGCCTTTTTATCCCTTACGGTTTTGGATTGACACACGTCGAGCATTATATGCCCAACATATTGGCCGTGCTTTCCGGCTGCGCCCAAAAGGGTTTCATTTACCAATCTTCCTTCATGGAGTATATGATGGGTATGCCCCCCCAGAATGACATCAATTTTGGGAAACTCCTCCGCAATTCTTTCATCCTCGTTAATGCCTAAATGGGAAAGAAGAATGATAACGTCTGTTTGTCCCTTCAAAAGCTCCATTACTCTTTTTAGTTCTGTCAACGGGTCGGTTAAGCTCCAGCCAAGTAATTCATAAAAAAGCCCGAAATTGACGGTTAAACCAATTACACCAATACGGGTGCCTTTTCTTGTTTTATAAATAGTAAAAGGCTTGGCCAATTGGGACGATTACCGTCTGCTTGATACAAATTCGCGGCGAGAACATCAAATTTTGCATGCTCATACAGGGTATCCAATTCTTCATGCGGGAGCGTAATACCTTCATTATTGCCTATCGTCACTGCCGTATAACCCGCATTATTTAAAAGGTCTGTATTTCCCTTTCCCATTGTTGCCTCCGTATAAGGGTGCCAGCGGTCCATGTGGTCTCCGATATCGAAGAGGAACACCTCATCCCCCGCATCCTTATGCCACCGCTTCCGTTCCTCGAACAAGCTATGTATCCGGGGCCAATGTTCAAAATGGCTATGTATATCATTGGAATGATAGATATGAATGGTTTCCATGCTTACTCTTCCTTTTTGGCTTCTGTCTGGAAGCTTAATCATCGGCTGAATAGAAATGGTTTTTGAAGCCAGTAGGTCCTATTAGCCAAAAAAGCCCTGATAAATTAGCCGCAGTCCAACAACAATAAGGATGGTCCTAAGAATTAATACGATTGTCTTGCTTTTTAGCTTGGTATTTAAATATACTCCAACTTTCGCGCCAATCCATGCACCAGGAATAAGGGCAAGGGCATAAAGCCAGTGGACGTTCCCAAGAGTGATATGGGTAATGGAACTAAGTACTGATGAAGGAAAAATCATGAACATCGAAGTGGCAACAGCCACATGCGGCGGGAAAAAGAATATTAAAATCATGGCCGGAACCATTAACGAGCCGCCGCCGACTCCAAATATACCGGAAAGAAACCCGACGAAAAAAGAGATGATAATACCAATTACAGGACTAAATCCGTACTCAAACATCTTCCCGGAATTATCAGTAAAGGTACGAATAATTCCTCTGTCTTTTCGGTAGGGTATCGGCTTTAATTTATTTTTGAGAGTCAAAACAACAGAAACGAAAATAATGAAAAGTCCGAAAAAAATGCTGAATGAATGCAGATTTAATTTTTCTGTGACCCATGCGCCAAGTATGCTTCCGGGCCCACTTCCTATAAGGAAAATAAACCCGCTTTTATAGTCGATAGTCTTATGCTTCATATAAGAAAGGGTTGAAGAAAGTCCAGTAAAAATCATCGTAAACAATGAGGTTCCCACTGCCACCTGTGGCGTGATATGGTCAAAACCCGGCAGCGTACCTAAATAGAGCAATGAAGGTACGACAATAATGCCCCCTCCAAGGCCGATGAGTGAGCCAAGTGAACTCGCGGCAAGGCCAATCAGGACGAGTACTATCCATTCCATTTAAAATCCTTCTCTCCTATTAAAATAAATCAAGCTGTCTTGGAGCCATGCCTTCGTATTTAATTTGCAGCATATCTATCATTTGCTTTGCGTTATCTGCGGCGTCGCCACCAGAGTTATTATTAAATAGAACGAAAACATTTTCACATTCTTTTTGCAGCTTTCTAAAAAAACCTGCCAATTCTTCTAATTCTTTTTGATTATAGCGATATAAGTAACGGACTTCCCGCCAATTTTCAGCATTCTTTTTTTGCCAGCCATGCACATTTCGTCCATGCAGCCGAACAAGCACTTTTTCAGGATTGACGGCCTCTAGCACGAGAGGAATCGAGCCTTGGCCTGACTGGGGTTCATCGCAAATGCTGTGAATCCAATTTTCTTCCTTTATAAATTCTAAAGTTTTGTCACGCATTCCATTCTGGTACCATGACTGGTTCCTAAACTCAAGGGCACATGGAATATCGCCCATTTCGTTCCGGCACCATCTCAGGTATTCCACATTTTCTCTTTTGCAATCGAACCAGGGCGGAAACTGGAAAAGAACCATTGCCAATTTATTTTTTTCATGATAGGGCTTTAAAGACTCCTTAAATGCCATAAACATTTTTTGTTTGCTTTCGAACGGTATTTCTCCTCTTTGATGCCCCGTCATCCCCTGATATGCCTTTACGATAAACTGGAACGAATCTGGCGTTTCATCAACCCATTTAACCACATTTCGGACAGGCTGAATGGCATAGAAGGCCGAATCGACTTCAACAATCGGAAAATGCCCGGCATACTCTTTTAATTTATTTCGGGGATTGATGCCATTCCCATATAAACTATCATGGTCACCCCACCCTGTCACGCCAATATAAATCATAAAATCACCCCAGTAACATTATCATAGCATAATGGATGGCCACACTGATGCTGTTATGTATTCATTTTCCCCATCGTCCAGTATGATGAAACTTTTATAGCAAAAGTAGATGCAGCAGGCAATTTCTTTTAACACTCAGAAAACAACACGCTTTTTCAACCGAGAAAAAACCGCCTGCCAGCTTGGCAGACGGATTTCAATTCAAAGGATTAACCGATTGAACCTTCCATTTCAAACTTGATCAGGCGGTTCATTTCGACTGCATATTCCATTGGAAGCTCTTTTGTGAATGGCTCTATAAAGCCCATTACAATCATTTCAGTTGCTTCCTGTTGAGAAATACCGCGGCTCATTAAATAGAACAGCTGCTCTTCAGAAACCTTGGAAACCTTTGCTTCGTGCTCCAATGAGATATTGTCATTTAAAATTTCGTTGTAAGGAATGGTATCAGATGTAGACTGGTTATCCATAATCAGCGTATCACATTCGATATTTGCACGTGCGCCATCGGCTTTGCGGCCAAAGTGGACCACTCCGCGGTATGTTACCTTACCGCCGTGCTTGGAAATTGATTTTGAAACGATTGTTGATGAAGTATTTGGAGCCAAGTGAATCATTTTCGCTCCCGCATCCTGGTGCTGGCCCTTACCTGCAATCGCAATTGATAAGGTCATACCGCGTGCGCCTTCACCTTTTAAAATAACAGCCGGATACTTCATTGTTAATTTAGATCCAATGTTACCATCAATCCATTCCATTGTTGCGTTTGCTTCACAAACGGCACGCTTTGTAACGAGGTTGAACACGTTGTTTGCCCAGTTCTGGATGGTTGTATAACGACAGTATGCATCTTTTTTAATGATGATTTCTACAACGGCACTGTGAAGTGAGTTCGTTGTATAAACAGGTGCTGTACATCCTTCTACGTAATGAACATGTGCACCCTCATCGACGATAATCAGGGTACGCTCGAATTCGCCATATTTTCTGAGTTAATGCGGAAATATGCCTGCAATGGCGTATCTACTTTTATCCCTTTAGGCACGTAAATGAACGATCCGCCTGACCATACAGCTGAATTCAATGCAGAAAACTTGTTGTCAGTTGGAGGGATAACCTTTCCAAAATGTTCACGGAAAATATCTTCGTTTTCCTTCAATGCAGAATCAGTGTCTTTAAAAACGATTCCGAAGGCCGTAAGATCTTCCTTCATATTGTGGTAAACTACCTCAGATTCGTACTGGGCGGATACACCCGCTAAATACTTTTGTTCTGCTTCCGGAATGCCAAGCTTATCGAAAGTAGCCTTGATTTCTTCAGGCACTTCATCCCAAGACTTCTCGGACTTTTCAGACGGCTTTACATAGTAAGTAATCTCATCAAAGTTTAGAGAAGCCATATCTCCGCCCCATTGAGGCATTGGCATATTGTAAAAATGCTCAAGTGACTTCAAACGGAAATCAAGCATCCATTGCGGTTCTTGCTTCATTTTAGAAATTTCCTCAACGATTTCACGTGTCAAGCCACGCTTAGACCGGAATATGGAAACGTCTTTATCGGCAAAGCCATATTTATAATCACCGATTTCAGGCATCTTTTTAGCCATCTTCGTTTTCCTCCTTTTTGAACGGAAAGGGCGTCACGTCCTTCCACGTCCTGTTATTGCCCCTCTTCCTGGAGCCCCTTTTCCATTGCCTTCCATGCCAATGTGGCACATTTTATTCTGGCTGGAAACTTTGAGACTCCCTGCAGAGCTTCTATATCACCTAAATCAATATCATCATCATAATCTTTGCCGAGCATCATATCGGAAAATATTTTAGACAGCTTAATTGCATCATCAATTTTTTTCCCTTTTATTGCCTGAGTCATCATGGAAGCGGATGACATTGAGATTGAACAGCCTTCACCCTCGAACTTTGTGTCAGTGACGATTCCATCCTCTACTTTCATGGTAAGCTGGATGCGATCGCCGCAGGTGGGGTTATTCATATTGACTGTCAGGCTTCCCTCTTCTAAAACTCCCTTATTACGGGGATTTTTATAGTGGTCCATAATCACCTGGCGATAGAGAGTATCTAAATTATTATTAGAAGACATTGCTGAAATACTCCTTTGTTTTGACAAGTCCTTCTACAAGCTTATCAATATCCTCTTCGGTATTATATAGGTAAAAACTGGCTCGGGCAGTCGCAGAAGCTTTTAACCATCGCATCAGCGGCTGTGCGCAGTGATGGCCTGCACGAACTGCAATACCTTCGGCGTCAAGGACGGTTGCAACATCATGAGGATGGACTTCATCCAAATTAAATGTCACTAATCCAGCGCGTTGTGCGGCATTCTTTGGCCCGTAAATCGTCATACCTTCAACCGTTGACATTCTTTCAAGCGCATATGCAGCAAGCTTATGTTCATGCGCTTCGATATTATCAAGGCCTACCTCCTGAAGAAAATCGATTGCAGCTCCAAGGCCGATAGCTCCAGCAATAATCGGAGTCCCACCTTCGAACTTCCAAGGAAGCTCTTTCCATGTGGATTCATAAAGCTGGACGAAATCAATCATTTCACCGCCAAATTCGATTGGCTCCATGTTTTCAAGAAGGTTTTTCTTCCCATAAAGCACGCCGATACCAGTACGCCGCACATCTTATGTCCTGAGAAAGCAAGGAAGTCGCAATCCAAATCCTGGACATCTACTTTCATATGCGGAGCGCCCTGGGCAGCGTCAACTACCATGACAGCACCATTTTCGTGTGCAATCCGTGTAATATCCTTAATCGGATTAATAACTCCAAGCACGTTGGAAACAAGCATAATGGATACAATCTTCGTATTTGAAGTGATCGTCGACCGGACATCCTCAAGAGAAATGCTTCCATCTTTCTGAAGCGGCAAATATTTCAAAGTGGCACCAGTGCGTCTTGCCACCTGTTGCCATGGAATAATATTGCTGTGATGCTCCATGTGGGAAATGACAATTTCATCGCCTTCATGAAGGTTAGCTGCAGCATAACTTGCAGCTACTGTATTCAAAGCAGTGGTTGTTCCTCTTGTAAAAATAACTTCCTGTGTGGACTTCGCATTAATGAATTTACGGACTTTTTCGCGTGCTCCTTCATAGGCATCAGTCGCCATTGTGCCCAGCGTATGGACACCGCGGTGAACGTTTGAATTGTATCCGCGGTAGTACTGGTCGATTGCCTCAATGACTTGAACCGGTTTTTGCGATGTCGCCGCACTGTCCAGATAGACAAGCGGCCTTCCATTTACTTCCTGATCCAATATAGGAAATTGTTTACGAATATCCTGGATATTCATTATCGAACTTTCCTTTCTATCACTTCAGTCAGCTGTTTCTTAACGCCTTCAATAGGAAGCTGATTTACCACCGGCGCAAGGAAGCCATGAATGACAAGGCGTTCTGCTTCTTTTTGCGGAATTCCGCGGCTCATCAAATAATATAATTGCACAGGATCGACACGGCCGACAGATGCAGCATGTCCTGCAGTAACGTCATCTTCATCAATCAGAAGAATTGGGTTGGCATCGCCGCGAGCTTTTTCACTAAGCATCAAGACGCGTGATTCCTGCTCTGCATTCGATTTGCTCGCACCATGCTCGATCTTGCCGATTCCGTTGAAAATAGCCGAAGCGCTGTCCTTCATTACGCCATGCTTCAGGATATAGCCTTCAGAATTCTTTCCGAAGTGGACAACCTTTGTCGTAAAGTTCTGTATCTGCTCTCCGCTTCCGACAACAACTGTTTTGGTATCGCCGTATGAACCGTCGCCAACCAGATTGGTCACATTTTCGGAAATCGTATTGCCATCGTTCATTAAGCCAAGTGCCCAGTCAATCCGGGCATCCCTGCCAGCAATACCGCGGCGGTTTACATATGTTGTAACGCCTTTTGCAAGATTATCAACTGCACCGTATTGGACCTTTGCGTTTGCATTTGCAAATACTTCTGTAATGATGTTGAAGATTCCGTTTGCGGAATCAACTGTAGAAATATAGTTTTCAACATATGTTACCGAGCTGTTATCTTCTGCAACAACGATTACGTGGTTGAAAAGATTCGTCTCGCTATCATCATGGACATAAACCGCCTGGATTGGCTCGCTTACCTCAACGTTCTTTGGAACATATAAGAATGCGCCTCCGTTAAGAAGTGCCGCGTGAAGCGCTGTAAGACGGTGTTCATCTGCTTTGACGCCATCTGTCATAAAATACTTTTGCACTAGCTCGCTGTGTTCGCGTGCTGCAGTGAAAATATCTGTAAAAATAACACCCTGGCTCTTTAGATCTTCTGTTAGAGTTAAGAAGGCAGGAGTTTGATTGCGCTGAATATATAAGTTCTTTTCAGCAGTTTCTGTGCCGATTAATACTTTTACTTCTTCAGCCAATTCGCCCAGAGAAGTGAAGGCCTGGCTTTCGACAGTGTGGCTGCTAAATTGCGTGAAATTCCATTTATCTATTTTGGTTTTATCAGGCCTTGGCATTGGCAGTGTTTCTGCGTTTTCAAGAGCTTTAATGCGAAGCTCTCCAAGCCAGGACGGTTCACCCTTTTGTTTTGAAAAAGATTCAACATACTCCTTTTCAAATGGCAGTCTTGTTTCTGTTGTCATTTTGGATCCTCCCTTAACGCTTACGCTTCTTGCCCAACTGTTTCATCTTCAATTCCAAGTTCTTGCTTGATCCAGTCATATCCTTCTGCTTCTAAGCGCTGTGCAAGCTCAGGTCCGCCAGATTTGACGACACGACCCTGCATCATGACATGCACATGGTCAGGAGTGATATAGTTTAAAAGACGCTGATAGTGTGTAATGATTAAACATCCGAAATCTTCGCTGCGCATTTCATTGATTCCCTTTGAAACAACCTTCAAAGCGTCAATATCAAGACCGGAGTCGATTTCATCCAGGATGGCCATTTTAGGCTCAAGCATCATTAATTGCAGGATTTCATTGCGCTTCTTTTCACCGCCGGAAAAACCTTCATTTAAATAACGCTGCGCCATATCCTGATCCATTTCAAGGAAATCCATCTTTGAATCCATCTTACGAATGAATTTCATCAATGAAATTTCATTTCCTTCTTCCAAGCGGCTGTTAACCGCTGAACGTAAAAAATCGGCATTTGTTACGCCGTTGATTTCGCTCGGATATTGCATTGCTAAAAACAGGCCTGCACGCGCACGCTCGTCAACTTCCATTTCCAGTACATCCTTGCCATCAAGCGTAATGCTGCCGCTTGTAACTTCGTATTTGGGATGTCCCATGATAGCAGAAGAAAGAGTAGATTTTCCGGTACCATTTGGTCCCATGATCGCGTGGATTTCTCCGCCTTTTATTTCTAGGTTTACACCTTTTAAAATTTCTTTCCCATCAATTTCAACATGAAGATCTTTAATCGTTAAAGTTGACCCAGCCATATATATACCTCCGAAAAATAGTCTTTGTTCAAAAAAATGACATATTTCTATTCTCATTTTATTCTCATTACAATCTTATAACAAATGAAAAGTGTTAGCAACTCTTAAACAGTATTAAATAAAGCCAACTAAATTGGCGATCATCCCTATAATTTTTTTCAAGCAAATGAGAATGAGTGCTTTTAAATTGAAAAACAAACCTTTTATATTTTTTCCAATCTGAATTTGATTCATGTATAGAGGTTTGTGGCAATGGCAAAAGAAAAGCCAGTGACTTTTTCACTGACTTTCCGAATTTCTTCATTAATATATGTCTTTATTATAAGTGGGCTTTTCTATCCAGGTCTGCCACAATCCGCTGGCTCTTAAGATAGTCTTCTTCACGCCTCTGTTCTACTTCCATCCTTACGTCGTGTTTCTGGCTATAAACTGCATAGCCTACTCCATGGGCTGACTGCATTGCTTTTTCCATTTCATTTGTGTAGTTCAACTGAAGATGGTTGATAATGAATCCTTCCCTTCGAATCATGTTTTAAAAATCTTGTCCGTTGGACCATTATTTATTTACCCGGACAAAACTTATAAAAACGGATTTCAGGCAAAAAATTGCTGTTAAATCTTGGAGAAGGATATTATTTTCTTATTGAAGCTGCTGACCTAACTCAGACATTGCCTCCTGCACAAGCGTTACTGCCTGGCTCATCGCTGCTCCGCCGCCAAAAGCTGCAGTAACCCCGATAGCTTCTAAAATTTCAGCCTCGGTGGCCCCTTCATCAAGGCAGCCTTTTACATGGTATATAATACAATATTCGTCCTGCGAATAAAGGCTGACTCCTAGCGCAATCAGCTGCTTATCTTTTTTTGAAAGAGCGCCTTCCTTAAAGCATGCTTCGGTAAAAGCATTATAGTGCTGTGCTAATTCAGGCATTTTTTGCGTGAATACTCCAAGCCCTTCCTTATAATTATGAAGTGCTGACTCTGTCGAATTTCGAGGCTCATGATACTCCATTCCCTTTTCACTCCAATCTTGAATTTAATCAAAATTAGTATGCAGAAATCCATCTGGTCCTATACGGCGACAGGCACCTTCCAATATATTGGAAGATGCCTGTCGCCTCTTTAACTCTTATTCACCAGAAACCGGTACAACGGCACCCTTATACTGCTTTAGGATGTAGTCCTGGATTTTTTTAGAATGAAGTACTTCTACTAATGCTTTAATTTCTTTTTTGTTTTCGTCGCCTTTGCGAACCGCAATAATGTTTACATACGGTGAATTCTTGTCTTCAATAGCAATAGAGTCCTTAAGCGGATTTAATCCCGCATCAATCGCGTAGTTTGAATTGATTAAGACGGCATCTCCTTCACCATTGTTGTAAATTTGAGGTAGAAGGGATGCTTCGTAATTTGTATCAAACTTCAGGTTTTTAGGATTGTCTACAACATCCTTAACCGTAGCCGTAGTTTTATCTATGCCTTCTTTTAGCTTAATCAAGCCTTGTGCTTCAAGCAGGCTTAACAAACGGCCATGATCGGCTACTGAGTTGCTCATAATCAGGTGAGCTCCCTTTGGAAGATCGCTTAGCTTTTTGTATTTTTTAGAATAAACACCGATTGGTTCGATGTGGATTCCGCCTGCACTAACAAAATCATAACCATTTTCTTTAATTTGCGCTTTTAGATACGGAATGTGCTGGAAGTAGTTAGCATCAAGCTCTTTTGATTCTAATGCTTTGTTTGGTAAAACATAGTCCTGGAACTTTGTGATTTCTAAATCGATACCTTTTGCTTTTAATAGAGGTTTTGCCTGCTCTAAAATTTCAGCGTGTGGAACGTTTGAAGCTCCTACCACTAATTTTTTGCTGCTGCCTTCCTTTTTGTCGCTGGAATTACCGCATGCAGCTAATACTAGTGCAAGCGATAATGCTAAAAGAACACTTAACCATTTTTTCATGTTTGAACTCTCCTTTTATCTTTTATCTAATTTAGAGGCGATGAAGTCACCAATGAACTGAATAATAAATACGATAACCAAAATGATTATCGTGGCGATAATCGTTACATCGTTTTGGTTCCGTTGGAAGCCTTCCAGATAAGCAAGGTTTCCAAGACCGCCGGCCCGATTACTCCCGCCATCGCAGTATAACCCACAAGAGCAATTGCCGTAACGGTGATACCAGATACAAGCGCCGGCATGGACTCAGGAAGGAGGACCTTCCAAATGATAGTTCCGGTTGTCGCTCCCATTGACTTTGCCGCTTCAATGACTCCTTTATCTATTTCTCGCAATCCTATTTCAACCATGCGTGCATAAAAAGGTGCAGCTCCGATAATTAAGGCTGGCAAGGCTGCGTTTTCCCCAATCATGGTATGGACAAGTAATTTAGTTAACGGTATTAGAAGGACAATTAAAATAATGAAAGGAATCGATCTAAAAACATTGACGATCGCACTGATAACCGAGTTAACTGGACGATTCTCCCAAAGGTTCCCTTTTGTTGTCAGGAAAAGCAGTAAACCTAACAGAAGACCTAAAATTAACGTTGCTCCCACTGAAATTCCAGTCATATACAAAGTTTGTTTGGTTGCTTCCCACATGCTTTGCCAGTCAATATCCTGAAAATACTTTTTATCATCCATTTGTGATCACCTCCAGCCCAACCTGCTGTTCGCCGATAAAGCTGACTGCTTTTTCCACTTCTTGCTCAGCACCATCAAGGTGAATAAAAAGTGTGCCATACGAGCCACTTTGGGTTTGCGAAATTTTACCCTGCAAAATATTAACCGTTACATCAAAATTGCGAATGAGATTGGTGATCAGCGGCTGCTCCGCTCCTTCACCGATAAAGGTCAGCTGCACAATCTGCCCAGAATGATATTGCTCAAGTAAATGGTCGATCGTTTCCTTTGTTTCCTCCGGCTCAGTCACCTGCTGGACAAACCTTTTCGTAATCGGCTGCTGTGGATTTTTGAAAACCTCCAGTACTGGACCAAGCTCAACAATCCGTCCGCCTTCCATAACTGCAACACGGTGGCAGATTTTTCGGATCACATGCATTTCATGCGTAATTAGGACAATCGTTAATCCAAGCCGCTTATTTATATCCACAAGAAGTTCCAAAATGGAATCAGTTGTTTGTGGATCAAGTGCTGAAGTCGCTTCATCACAAAGCAAAACCTTTGGATTATTCGCTAGCGCCCTCGCAATGCCGACCCTTTGCTTTTGGCCGCCGCTTAATTGGGAAGGATAAGCGTCCTCTCTGCCCTCAAGGCCGACAAGCTTAATCAATTCGTCTACTCTTTTAAGCCTTTCCTGTTTGCCAACACCGGCAATTTCTAATGGAAAAGCAATATTTTCGCGGACTGTCCTGGACCAAAGAAGATTGAAGTGTTGAAAAATCATACTTATTTCCTGGCGTGCTTTTCGAAGCTCCCCGCCTTTAATTTTTGAAACAACCCGTCCAGCTACTGTAATGGAACCCTCCGAAGGAATCTCCAGCCCATTCAGCATTCGGATCAGTGTACTTTTCCCGGCTCCGCTATAACCAATCACTCCAAAAATTTCACCCTCGTTAATTTCGATGTTCACATCGTCGACTGCTTTTACCTGGCCTTGTTTTGAGGCATAAAATTTCCGGACATTTTTAATAGAAATCATTTCATTCACCCACTTTTTATCCGATGAACGGAGAATCTCCTTGGAAAATTTCCGTTTTGATACAATGACGCAATTCTTATTAATTTATGATTCGATAGTTTTACTCAAAGAATTCAGGATAATAAACAAAAAATGCCTTTCTGCGCATGGCAGAAAGGCATAATGAATTATATCCTTTCTCCCATCTCCCAAAGCAAATGCTTTGTGTGAATTGGCACCATTTCAATGAAAATTCATTGACGGTTGCCGGGCTTCATCGGGCACATCCCTCAGCCTCTCTTGATAAGAGTAAAACAATAAATATATTAAATTTAACTGAACATTTCATCATTAAAAGAATTACGTTTGCTATCGTAACACGAAAAAAAAATGGTGTCAACGAAATTCCTACAATTTTTGCACTACCCTTTTTTTGATGGTTTAAGATTTAACAACAAGGGAGGTCAGACCGGTAGCTGCTTCAATTGCTGACTCTAGGTCCTCGATTAAATCCTCGGCATTTTCAATCCCGATCGATAAACGGATTAGGTCTTCGGAAACGCCTGAAGCTTTTAATCCAGCTTCATCCAATTGCTGGTGGGTGGTGCTCGCAGGATGGATGATTAAACTCTTCGCATCTCCGACATTTGCCACATGCGCCCATAGGGAAATGGAGTTAATCAGTTTCGCTCCTGCTTCCCTACCACCTTTAATCCCAAACACTACGACTGCTCCTGCACCTTTAGATAGGTATTTATCGGCAAGCTCTTTATCTGGGTGTGAGCTGTGGCCAGGATAGGAAACCCATTCAACAGCAGGGTGGCTGGTCAGGTAATTTACAACCTGCTTCGTATTGGCAATATGCTCTTTCATTCTCACATGGAGGGTTTCTAAGCCAAGTGTAAATTGGAAAGCATTTTGCGGGCTCAACGAAGGACCAAGATCCCTCAACAATTGCACCCGTGCTTTTGCTATATAAGCGGCAGCACCAAGAGCCTCGGCATATACAATATCATGGTAGCTAGGATCAGGCGTGGTCAAGCCAGGAAACTTAGGTGAATTCCAATCAAATTTCCCACCATCTACAATGACTCCTCCTAAGGTTGTTCCATTTCCCAGCAGCCATTTTGTCGCGGAGTGAATGACAATATCTGCCCCATGCTCAAATGGGCGGCACAGATATGGCGTGGCAAATGTATTGTCAATGATTAGCGGAATACCTGATTCATGAGCAATCTCCGCCACTTTTTCAATATCTAGCACCCTCAGGCTTGGATTGCCGATTGTCTCCGCAAAAACGGCTTTTGTTTTATCGTTAATGGCAGCGCGGAAGTTCTCGGGATTTTCAGGATTTACGAACTTCACTTTTATTCCGTATTTCGGGAGCGTAACGGCAAATAAATTGTATGTTCCTCCATAAAGCGTTGAAGCAGAGACAATTTCATCACCTGCTTCGGCAATATTTAATATCGCAAGCGTAATCGCCGCCATGCCGCTTGCCACCGCAAGAGCCCCTATTCCGCCCTCAAGCAGCGCAACCCTTTCTTCGAACACGGTAACAGTCGGATTATGTATCCGTGTATAAATATAACCTGGTTCTTTCAAAGCAAATAAGTTAGCAGCATGCTCCGTATTTTTGAATTGATAGGCATTATTTTGATAAATAGGCACGGCCCTTGCTCCTGTTACCGGATCTGCAGATAATCCCCCATGTACACCAAGTGTTTCAAATCGGTATGCCTTTTGTCCGTTGCTCATCCCACATTCTCCTCCCATGACCTCCACAAAACAAAAATCCCCACTTCATAAGAAGAGGGGGCTTCTCTTCTTATCTTCCAGAGCAAAAAACGCTCTGCTGGATTTAGCACCGTGTTAAAAAACCGGTTGCCGGGCATCGTAGGGCCAGTCCCTCCGCCACTCTTGATAAGAATGTTATGGAATTGTTATTATTAATTGAATATTTAAAAGAATCTTACAACATTATAATTATTCCGTCAACCTATTTGTATGTTAATTTTTGTGTTCCTGCCAGATAAAAAATAGATTCCGCCCTTAAAATACTTCTAAAAGGACCTTGTATTTGCAGCTCACCAGTTTTGATAAACTCTCTAAGCTTAGCTTTTCCAGAGAGCAGACTCCTTACTGCCTCATCTCTCCCCCGAATGATGCAGTCTTCAAGTAAGAAATCGGCATAATCCTCATTAAGTTCAGCCTTGCCATTGCAAATGCAAAGGGAAAAACGTTGATTCTCCAATACAAAATAAACCGTAAAACGTCCTTCATTTTGAACAATCTGTGAAATATGTTTTTTACTATTTAGTTCAGCCAAAAAGCATTGAACAGACTCTCTCATTTAACCACTCCGATTCGCTCACCTGTTACATTTAATTCAGCAAATCAGTGGAATTTCCTGCATCTTTTCTTCGACAGAAATTTTATTAAAAGGTAAAAAAAGACAACGCGGGATACAATTCGGCATTGTCAAACATTTCCCAAGAAATATGTCATTTTTCACCGTTCCTAAACAGCTTTTACGGCAGAAGGCTTTGCTTTTTCAGGAACAAACCTTCTGAATACAAGATAGAAATAAGTGGAGCCAATTAAGTAAAGCACAGATGTAATCAGGAAGACATAGGCATAGCCCCAGTAGGATCCGTACTTTAAAACAATTCCCATAGAAACGGGTCCCATCAAAGCCCAACCTAGATTAAAAACCATTTGATTGACTGAATTGGCAAGGCCTTTTACCGAATCGTCCACCTTTGACATCATCAGTGAAGATTGAATCGGATTGGCTGCATTCATCAATGCCTGCCTAAATAAAAATCCGAGAGCTGCTATCCATAAATGCTCTGCAAAAGCTGTCAGCAGAAGAAAAGGCAAAGAAGAAAGCTGCAGGAAAACGACTGCTTTTACTTCCCCAACTTTTTTTGCTACCAAAGGGCCAATGACCATGGCAAGGGCCGTTGCCGCCTGGCCAAGGGAAATAATAAAGCCGATGGCTGAAGTTGGAGCCCCAAAACGATCAGCAAAGTAGAGGTTAAGATATGGGATGACAAGCCCAGCGCCAAAGCCAATCATCAATTGTGCTCCGGCAAACAGAACAATCATTTTAACCCCTTCATTTTTCCAGCTGATCTCTGAAAATATACGTCTCTTTTTCGACGAGCTCTCTTTCTTTCTTGGCATTTCTTGAAATTTCGCCGCAGGAAAAGCCCCCATTATAAATATAACGGCGCCTATAATTAACGTAAATCGAATACTATTCAAATCATTAAAAAATAACGAGAAGGCATCGTTTAAAAATCCACCGAGCAAATTCCCAACAACATTGGCGCCTGTTAATAAAGCAAAATGGAGACTAAACAAGTTTACTCTTTGCTCTGCTGTTGAATTTTCTGCCATCCAGGGGATACCCGAAACTTGCAGGAAAGCCATTGAAAGGCCTCCAGCAAAGGCCAGAATTACTAATGGTTCATGCAGGTCAACGAGACTGCGGAGCAAGAGAAGGATGCCCGAAATGATAATCCCATAAAAGATCACTTTTTTTCTTCCAAATCGGTCACTGATTAAACCAGCCGGAACTAAAATAATGGCCGTTGCTAGGGAGGTCATGGAAATCACCTGACCGTTCACCGAATTCGATAGCCCAAGCTCGCGAATGTAGAAATTATAAATAACCATGAAGATACCCATGCCAATCTGGGTAATAATATTTGCCGTGAAGCTTAACTTAATATTTTTATTATAACCATGAATCTGGTCTGACAAGCTGTGATAGAAAGCCATCAAATCCGCCCCTTAAGATATTTCGCCTCCCTAAATATATCTCAAAAGGAACTTTTTGTAAATCCGATTTTTCATAATAATAATAGAAGTTACTAAAGGATTTTTCGATAAAGAAAACTCGCCGATTGGCTAAGACAGAGGCGTAGTTGCCCTTATGCGTGATAAGAAAGAATAAACTTGCGAAAGTTTATTCTTTCTTATCAGCCGACAAAAAAACAGATGGCTGGCATCTGTTTTAGTTTAAATTTGTATTTATTTTATCGAGCAGAAATGGAACAGAATGAAATGCATATATCATTTCAATGATCTCTCCTCCCTTAATAAAAAGGAGACACGGAACACTTTCAACTGAAAGGCTTTGTGCAAGCTCAGGGGTATAGTTTAAGTCCATTTTGCCGATTTCAAGATCTGGCTTCATTTCAGAAATAACCCGTAGCATTTTCGACGCGAGCTGGCAAGTACCGCACATAGGAGTGTAAAAATAAACGAGTCCTGTTAAATTTTCAGTTAAAAATGTAAGATATTGCTCTTTTGACCATTCGTTCATTGCTTTTCAACCCATCTCCAAAAATTCCGAATGCACATCAATATTTGCCCCTATAAGCACAGTTGCAAGATGATGCTGAGGAGCAGTTGCTACCTCCCGATACATTCTGTCTATATATAAATGTTCCGCTTCAGGAAATTCCCTTTTAAATTGTTTGCGTAGCTTTTCTCCTGCTTCGTCCGCATCCACAAGAATATAAACATCCTTGTCTTCGAGAAAATCGATCAGTTCATCCAGTTTGGTAAGGCCAATTGTGCCATTTGTACAAATAATTTCAACTGGTTCCTTAACAATGCTTTTTACCTTTCTTTTGTCAGATGTACCTTCGACAATAATCACCTTGTCAACATACGCATCATTCATAAAATCACCCATATATAGTTGTTGGTTTTCCCAAAGACCTTCAGGAAAGGAAGTGCTGTGTAATGTTAACATATTCATATTTATGGATCTTGTGTGACCTTAATTAAGTGTATGTTCACTATATCATTATTGTCCTTTTATTTGTAGGAGTTTGCCTAATGTTTATAGACAAGCTGGATTAACACCAGCCCCCATCGCCACAATCAGTATAACGTGCGTCTTTGCCTTCCGATACAGTTACATTTTGATAAATTTTTTGTTGATCAGCTTCATAATGATGCTCCAGCTCGTATTGAAGGTTTTCTGGCATTTTTATCCTGCCGATTATACTATTTTCTAACAAAAGTTCAATTTCACCATCTTTAATTTTTCCAACCACACGATCAGTAACATCTATTTTCTTAGGATTTAACATACTACATTCCACCTTTCAAGCTGTTTTAATCATAGCTTTCCCCGCTTTCAGGCAGAAAAAATAGAAATATAAGTAAACAAAGATATTATCCCTAAAAATAAAAAGTAAAAAGAGCCAACAAATGCTGGCTCTTGAAAGTTTGCTTAGAAGGTTTGCGCCAAATCTTTTGCACGGGCAATGCCGTTTTCTTTGATTTCCTGTGCTTTATCAGGCATGGCTGCATGTCCTTCAATAAATAATCCTTCAAAGGAAGGAACACCGAAGAATTGCATAAGAACTGTTAGATAGCGGTGGCCCATTTCCACTTCAGCTGCAGGGCCTTCTGAATAGATACCTCCGCGAGCCTGAATATGAAGTGCTTTTTTATCAGTTAACAGCCCTACTGGACCTTCTGCAGTATATTTAAAAGTTTTGCCTGCAACCGCAACAGAATCTAAATATGCCTTCATCACTGGCGGAAATGAGAAATTCCATAACGGAGTTACAAATACATATTTGTCTGCGGATACAAACTGCTCGCTTAACTCAGAAAGTCGTCCAACTTTTGCTTTTTCATCCGCCGAAAGCTCATCAAAGCCTTTACCAGTCTGAAGCTTGCCCCAGCCGCTGAATACATCTGCATCGATTTGAGGAATATTTTCCTTGTAAAGATCAATGTGGATTACTTCATCAGTTGAATTTACTTCCTTATAAGTGTCAATAAAAGCCTTACCTGCTGCCATACTAAATGATTGAGCCTCATCATGTGGATGAGCTGTGATATATAATACTTTTGCCATGTAAATACCTATCCTTTCACTTGGGGATTATGTCTTGATGCTAAATAAATAGCCGATTAACTTGAATTAAGATATTTTTAATTCGAGATAATAATACAAAAGGATTTATTATTTATCAAGCAATATGCATCGCAAATTAAAAAGGATATGCCTTTAAGACACATCCTTTTGGTAAAAACTATTCTGCATTATTAATTTCATAGGGATTTCCACCCAGGTTTTTTCTCACTTCATCGGTAAGAACAAATTGTTCATTCAATCCTGTTCCGTCCCCTGCCATATCAGCAGGATGAAGACTTCCATCATAATGTAATGGTTTTCCTTCCATTCCTTCACCTCCATTAACGTATATTATTTATAGTATTATTTTACTATTCACCAATTATTTATAATAGCTACATTTAAAAAAATTCGTACTTTTTATCGATTTTTTTCCGCGTAAAAAAAGCGTGCAATTCCGATTAGGAATTGCACGCTTTTAAGAGTTAAAACTTAGTCTTCATTAATCATTTCTTCATATTGTTCAGCAGTCATCAGCTTGTCAATCTCGCTGTTATCAGATGGTTCAATGACAATCATCCAAGCCTTTTCATATGGAGATTCATTTACAAATTCCGGGCTGTCATTGAGGTCTTCATTTACTTCTACTACTTTACCGCTTACCGGTGCATATAGTTCGGATACAGTTTTAACAGACTCTACGCTTCCGAATGGCTCGTCAGCAGTTATTTCATCGCCAACCTCAGGCAGTTCAACGAAAACGATATCTCCCAGCTCCGATTGAGCAAAATGCGTAATACCAACGCGAACCTGTTCCCCTTCAACTTTTACCCATTCATGTTCTTCTGAATAACGCAATTCCTTTGGTGTACTCATAGATATCCCTCCACTATTTCTTTTAAAAATCTATCATAAAAAAACGATAGCCTTAAGTTAGTTAACAAAACTGATCAGATTCTAAAGCCACTTCTCTTCATATTCCTCTTCTTTATAACCGACGGTAACTTTGCTTCCGTCTGTCAAAAGGGCCTTTTAATCAGCATTCCATCTGAGGAAAGCAAATCAAGCAATTCTTCCTCAGTCGCAGTGCTTAGTCGGTCCTTTATTCCAAGTTCACGATACTTTTGCCCGCTGGTATTAAAGAACTTCTTTAATTCCAGTCCGCTTTTTTGATACAGTTCCTTCAGTTCTTCATGGGAAGGCGGATTTTCAACAATATGTACTTCCTTATAGGAAAGCTGATGTTCATCCAGCCATTTTTTCGCTTTCCTGCATGTACCGCATTTAGGGTACCAATAAAAGGTTAATGCCAACGATTTTCACCGTCCTCTTTTAGGCCATCAAGATATTTCTCTCCAATTTGAATATTAACATAATGGCAAATAAATTCATAACGAAAGAGAAGGCATTTTAATGAATTTTTCCTATAAAGATACTTTCGACTAATTTTTAAAAACTCCTTCTCTGTTACGAAGATACTTCTTCAAATTATAACGCTCCCTTCTAAACTGAAGGGAGCTGTCAAATGTTATAAAATTATTTAAGGATGTCTTTCCAAATTAAACGATAAATCGTTCCGCTTCGATGAGCCTGTCTGCAGCTTCACGTTTTTTCGCAATTACATTGATTGGTGTATAGCGTGTAAACTTCCTAAGTGCTGAAATTAGCATGCGTAGCGAATCACCCTGTTCAACAGCTACTAGAGTTTCTTTTGCATGCTGTTCGATTTCCACAAAGGCCTCCTGACAGAAGATTTGAGTATATAAAAGCTTTTGCTTACTCTTCTCCAGTCCAGCTTTTTCAATTGCTTTTTCAGTACGGAGAACAGCTGATTCCATTGCATACGCATTGGATACAATGTCAGCAATATTTACTAGGATTTCCTGTTCTTTATCCAATGCTTTACCGTACTTCTGGGCTGCAAGGCCGGCTGCAAGCAAACCAATTTTCTTCGCATTTTTAACCAGGTATTTTTCCTGTGCAAGCGGCTCTTCACCCGGCTCTTCCGGCATCATCATCATCAATTCCTCTTGTAAAGCCTGGGCTTTTTGGAATAATGGCAGCTCGCCTTTGAATGCTTTTTTCAAAAACGTTCCTGGTACAATCAGGCGGTTAATTTCATTCGTACCTTCGAAGATTCGGTTGATACGGGAATCACGATAAGCTCTTTCAATTTCGTATTCCTGCATGAAACCATATCCGCCATGAATTTGGACTCCTTCATCAACCACAAAATCAAGTGTTTCAGAAGCGAATACTTTATTTAAGGAGCACTCGATCGCATACTCAGCAATTGAGTTTGCAACCTCTTTCCCGTTCTTTACTTCTTCATCGGATAAACGGCTCATCCGGTCTTCAAATAAACCAACCGTACGGTAAACAGAGCTCTCAGCCGCATATGTTTTTACAGCCATTGTCGCAAGCTTCTCTTTAATTAAATTGAATTGTGAGATAGGTGTCTTAAACTGCTGGCGCTGGTTTGCATATTTAACCGAAATTTCAAACGCGTGCTTGGATGCTCCTACAGCTCCTACCCCCAGCTTATAGCGGCGAATATTAAGGATATTAAAGGCTATAACATGCCCTTTTCCCGCTTCACCAAGAAGGTTTTCCTTTGGCACAAGTGCATCCTGAAGAATCAACGTCCGTGTAGAAGAACTCTTAATTCCCATTTTCTTTTCTTCCGCACCTGTAGAAACGCCTTCAAATTCTCTCTCAACAATAAATGCAGAGAACTGCTCCCCATCAATTTTAGCGTAGACAACGAAAACATCTGCAAATCCAGCGTTTGTGATCCACTGCTTTTCTCCATTTAAAACATAATGAGTGCCTTCCGCATTCAGCTTTGCAGTTGTTCTCGCACCAAGGGCATCAGATCCAGAACCTGGTTCAGTTAAGGCATAAGCCGCAAGCTTCTCACCAGTCGCCAATAACGGTAAATATTTCTGCTTTTGCTCTTCATTACCAAATAAAACAATTGGAAGTGAGCCGATACCTACATGGGCACCGTGCGAAATAGAAAATCCACCTGCACGGGACAATTTTTCCGAAATTAAAGCAGAGCTGATTTTATCAATGCCTAGACCGCCGTACTCTTCTGGAACATCCGCTCCTAAAAGGCCAAGTTCTCCAGCCTGCTTCAACAGCTTAACAGAACGGTCAAACTCATGCTTCTCAAGGTATTCCACCTGCGGAAGCACTTCGTTCACTACATAATCCTCAGTTGTTTTTGCAATCATTTTCTGCTCATCGGAAAGGTCCTCCGGAGTAAATAAGCGCTCATAGGAAACATCCTCAATCAAAAAACTTCCGCCTTTAATCAAGTTCTCAGTTTGGTTGGCCATTTATTTTTCCTCCAATCTATTATTTAACGTTTTATGATGCTATTGCCCCCTCAGCGGAGGCATTGATTTTTTATAAAAGTTCGAAAACGCCAGCTGCACCCATACCGCCGCCAATGCACATAGTGACAACACCAAATTGCTGATTACGGCGTTTCATTTCATGGATAAGTGTAAGTGTCAGCTTGGCTCCGGAGCATCCTAGCGGATGTCCAAGCGCAATTGCCCCGCCATTTACATTCACCTTATCTTCATCAAGACCCAATTCACGGATTACCTGAATGGATTGGGATGCAAAGGCTTCATTTAATTCGAACAATCCTACATCCGACACTTCAAGCCCTGCTAATTTCAATGCTTTCGGAATCGCTACAACCGGACCGATTCCCATAATTTCAGGCGGCACTCCGCCAACCGCGAACGATCTGAATTTCACCATTGGTTTAAGCCCTAGCGAATCTGCTTTTTCGCGGTCCATTACCATTACGGCAGCAGCCCCATCGCTCGTCTGTGATGAATTGCCGGCAGTAACCGTGCCCGTTAACGAAAAGGCCGGTCGAAGTCTGGCAAGAGCAGTCAGGTTTGTATCTGCCCTGACACCTTCATCCTGGGTAAACTGGATGGTTTTTTCAGATAGCTTATTGTCTTTGCCGACAGAACGGAGCGTGACATCCACCGGAACGATTTCATCGACGAATTTCCCTTCCTGGATTGCCTTTGCTGCACGCTGATGGCTTCTAACCGCAAATGCATCCTGTTCTTCCCGTGTGATTCCATATTTTTTTGCTACTTCTTCCGCGGTATCGCCCATTCCCATGTAATATTGCGGGGCTGTCTCTGCAAGCCTGATATTCGGTCGGGTGACATGGCCCATCATAGGCACCAGGCTCATAGATTCCGTTCCGCCTGCAAGAATCGTATCAGAGTGTCCAAGCATGATCCGTTCCGCTCCGTATGCAATAGCCTGAAGGCCGAAGAACAATAACGGTTGATGGTTATCGCCGGGACAGTATGCGAAAGCCCTGCAAGGCCTCCGATATTCCTAGCCATGTTAAGCCCCTGTTCAGCTTCCGGCATGGCACAGCCGATAATTAAATCATCTATGTTACCTTCGTAATTTCCTGCCCGTCTCAATGTTTCTTTTACAACAAGCGCTCCCAGGTCATCAGGGCGAACATGGGCAAGCGTCCCTTTTTTTGCTTTTCCTACAGGAGTCCTGGCTCCTGCTACAATTACCGCTTCTCTCATTTCGTTCCCTCTCTTTCCTCTTAAAATAGCAATTTTCATATCTATTATTTTTAATTATCATTCGTCTACTGGTTAATTCCGAAGCGGCTTTCCTTTAAGAAGCATATGCTGCATTCTCTGCTGGGATTTCGGCTCGGCAACAAGGCTTAAGAAGGCTTCTCTTTCTAAATCCAATAAATACTGTTCATCTACTTTCGTGCCAAATGGAACTTTGCCTCCTGCAAGCACATATGCAAGCTTTTTAGCAATCTTTAAATCGTGCTCCGAAATATAGCCGGAATACAGCATTGTCTGTGCCCCAAGTAGAAGTGTTGCATATCCCGTTTCTCCGACAACAGGAATTTTTTTGCGCACCGGGGGCTTGTAGCCTTTCTCATATAATGACAAGACAGCCTGTTTTGCATCATACAGAAGGTGGTCTCCATTTACGCTCACACCATCAGCAAGATTCAGGAAGTTGTTTTCACGAGCTTCCTCGCCAGAGGTCGAGACCTTTGCAGTCGCAATTGTTTCAAACACTTTATTGGCAACCTTCTGGAGATCGAATTCAACCCCATTTGGGATATTTTCCAAATGCTTGATATAAAGTTCTTTATTTCCACCGCCACCTGGGATAAGTCCAACTCCTACTTCTACTAGGCCCATATAAGTTTCCGACGAAGCCTGGATATGTGCAGCTGGCAGGCACACTTCAGATCCTCCTCCGAGGGTCATACTAAATGGTGCTGCTACAACCGGTCTTGCGCTGTATTTAATCTTCATCATCGCCTGCTGGAAATGACGGACCACCATGTCGATTTCATAAACATTGTCATCCTGTGCTTCCATCAGAATCATCGCGAGGTTTGCTCCAACACAGAAGTTTTTGCCCTGATTGCCAATAACAAGACCTTTGAAATTCTTCTCGACTTCATCAACGGCAAAATTAATCATCTGGATAATATCAAGTCCGATTGCATTGTTAGGAGAATGGAATTCCAGCAGCGCAACACCCTCTCCAAGATCAATCAAGCTGGCTCCGCTGTTTTTCTTAATAACTCCATTTTTCTTCTTTAGCTGTTTAAGATTTATTACTTTAGGATTTACTTCGATTGCTGTGTATTCACCATTATGGTAGAACTGAAGCTCTCCATCGATTTCCTTATAAAAAGAAGTGAAACCTTTTTCGAGCATTTCTGTAACCCATGCAGGCACTTCTGCTCCAGATTCCTTCATTTTTTGGACCGATTTTTCTAAGCCAATCGCATCCCAGGTTTCGAAAGGACCCATTTCCCACCCAAATCCCCATTTCATGGCACGGTCGATGGCCACGATATCATCCGCGATTGTACCTAACAATTCTGCCGAATAAATAAAGACCGGACTAAATATATTCCATAGTAATTGGCCTGCGCGGTCACCTGAATATACAAGCGCTTTCATTTTATTCCCTGTACCCTTTTCCTGCTTACTCAACTCTGTGGCTGCTGTTTTCAGTTTTTTGCGCGGTCCATATTCAAGTGAATTCGGATCTAGCTCCAAAATGTCTTTGCCTTGCTTTAAAAAGAATCCCTGGCCAGACTTGCTTCCAAGCCATCCTTTTTGCAGCATTTCCTTCATGAAGGAAGGCACTTCAAATACTTGTTTTTCTTTTCCTTCAACCTGCTCATATACGTTATTCGCTACATGAACAAATGTATCAAGCCCGACAACATCGAGCGTACGGAAGGTCGCGCTCTTACGCCTGCCAATAAGCGGGCCTGTCACTGAATCGACTTCACCAACACTGTAGCCGCCTTTGAGCATTTCCTGAAGCGTTACAAGCAATCCATATGTGCCAATGCGGTTTGCGATAAAGTTCGGCGTATCCTTTGCGAAGACGACACCTTTTCCTAATACATCCTCACCGAATTCTTTCATGAAAGAAAGGATACCAGGATCGGTATACTTCGTTGGAATGACTTCAAGAAGCTTGAGATATCGCGGCGGGTTAAAGAAATGCGTGCCAAGGAAGTGTTTTTGGAAGTCAGCCGAACGCCCTTCCACCATCGCCTCCACGGAAATACCCGATGTATTCGAGCTTACAATGCTTCCCGGCTTTCGGTATTGGTCGACTTTTTCAAATACCTGCTTTTTTACATTCAGGTTTTCAACCACCACTTCAATAATCCAGTCAACCTCGCTTAATTTGCTTAAGTCGTCTTCCAGGTTTCCAGCTTCGATCAATGAAAGGTTACTTTTAGAGGTTAATGGTGCTGGCTTCTGCTTTAAAAGTTTTTGGATCGAAACCGTACTGATTCTGTTTCTGACCTGCTTATCTTCCAAAGTCAGCCCCTTCGATTTTTCTTCTTCTGTTAGTTCACGCGGTACAATGTCCAATAATAGCGTCGGAATGCCTATGTTAGCTAAGTGTGCAGCAATGCCTGAGCCCATAACTCCTGAACCAAGCACCGCAGCCTTTTTTATAAGTTGGATCACCTTTGTCTCCCCCTTCGGCATTTGTTGAATGAATACTCATTCATTTTATTATCAAAAAAAATTTCCTTCTGAATGAGATCTGCTTATTAATTAATATAAAATATTTTAAAAATTTACGCAATAATTAAGGAGTGGAAAAATAAAAATTTTTCGAAAAGTCTTTTTTTATAATTCGGCTTAATATTTTTATTCGGTGGGAACGCTATTTATGAGGTGATAATCATGGCAAGAGTAAAGAAAGATCCGTCCAGGGCGGGAATAAGTGCTGCCAGTGTTAAAGGCAATGCCTGCCAAATATTGAAAATGACGGCGGCGGAAAAGTAAACAGCCAGAATAACCAATATAAAAAGAAATAAAAAACAGGCCTTGCCGTTTTTTATTTCTTAACCATTCCTTTTAGAACGAATGCAACGTTCGCTGGGCGCTCAGCCAGACGGCGCATAAAATAGCCGTACCAGTCTGTTCCAAATGGAACGTAAACGCGCATTGTATAGCCCTCTTTTACTAATTCCAATTGTCTTTCCGGGCGGATTCCATAAAGCATTTGGAATTCAAATTGATTATTTGGTATATTATGCTCTTTAACAAGCTGCTTCGTATACTCAATTATCGCCTCATCATGTGAAGCGATCGCGGTATAATTGCCATTTAAAAGATGCTGTTTAATGATTTTTTTATAGTTCTCATCCACATCCTTCTTTTCTGGGAAGGCAACTTCAGGAGATTCCTTATATGCCCCTTTTACAAGGCGCAGGTTTGGATGGTATGCGTTCAAATCCTCCACATCGTTTTCAACGCGGAACAAATAAGCCTGTAAGACAGTGCCGACATTATCAAACTCTTTTCTCAGTTCTTTAAAAACTTCGATTGTTTTTTGGCAGCGGGAGTAATCCTCCATATCAATGGTCACAAAAATATTGTATTCTTTTGCTGCTTCAAGAATGCGGCGCATATTATTCATCACAAGCTCATCAGAAATATCAATGCCTATGGATGTCATTTTAAGAGATAGCTGTGAATTTAACCCTTCACGACCAATCGCATGGATTGCCTTGATTGAATTATCAGCCATTTCATTTGCTTCTGCAGCATTATCCACGAACTCACCCAGATAATCTATTGTTACTGCCAAGCCTTTTTGGTTGAGGTCCTTAATTACTTGAACCGCCTGGTCAATTGTCTCGCCCGCAACAAAACGGCCTGCTCCGAAGCGAAGTCCGTATTTTTTGGCCATCTTCGTTAGCGATCTATTCTTTGATAAAAAAAGAAAAAAGTTCTTCATTACCTGTTCCATCCTATTTCCCCCTTGTAAACGATTGCAACAATAATTAAAATTTTTTAGTCTTCTGCCATACTCCCTTGTAATGCAAGGGTTTTCAAAATCATTTTATCATTTTTAATGTTTTTTGAATATAATTAAATTTTTTTGTTTTACCGTGCTTATTCTTTTGCTTCCGCATAGAAAAATTACACGGTGGCAACCTATAAAAGCATGTATTAAATCATCATTCAGGAGGAACTTTTATGCAGCAGCAAAATATGAATATGCAAAATCAACAGGGGATCATGCAAACACCCCCCGCTGTCATTTCTTCCAAAGACTCGCTTTATTTAACAGACATGATGTCATGGAATCTATTAGCCGCAAAAAAATCTCATTTTTTTGCTCAGCAGTGCCAGGATCAGGAGCTTAAAACTGAAATGGAAAAATGCGGACAAATGCATCAGCGCCATTACCAGCAGATCCTAGGCCATCTTCAATCCCATTTAAACCAGCAGCAGCCGAACAACAACTTGCAGCAGTAAAGACAACTAGCGGAGGAGATATTGACATGAATCAAAATCCTAATCAGCAAAAAATCCAAAATCCTGAATCACAGATTCCGAAAACCCCGCAAATGAACGATCGCGATTTTATCAATGACCTGCTGGCACAGGAAAAGTATTTGACCACTTCCTATTCCATTGCCATGCATGAAGCCAGCCATGATGGTCTGTATCAGGATATTATGGCAATTTTCAGCGAAACAGAAAAATGCCAGCGTGACCTATACAATCTGATGTTTAAAAAAGGCTGGTACAAAATCGAGGCTGCCGAACAGCAAAAGCTTCAGCAGTCCTATCAGCAGTTCCAGGGCTATACCAATCAGTTTCCGTATGGAAATAACCTTCAATAGAACTCCAACCTGAAACAGAGGACCAGGCAATTAGCCTGGTCCTCTGTTTACTTGCATCCATTATTTTTTCTGTAAACTGCGGTGCTTTTCATTCAGCTCTTTAATTTCATTTACAATCTGTTTCATCTCTTCCTTCGCTTCTGGATAGAGCTCATTCCAATGCTTAACAAGAGCTGGCATTGATTTTGCTATATGTGTATATAAAGACCACTTTTTAACTTTTTCTCGCAGTTCAATATCCGTGCTTCCTAAAAGCAGCTCTTCGTACTTTTCAAGTAATGCTTCAAATTGTTCATTAAAATCCTTCATTATTATTCACCTCTCCTATCCACTGAAAAATTTTACATCTATTTTAATGGGTCAACAAGTTTTGTCCATTTTACAGGGAGTTTTACACTTATTCGCAATTATAATTCATATTCCTTCCATAAAAGGTAACAATAAATGTAATGCTGAATACGGCGGTGAAACAACATGAAAAGCTGGTTTTCAAAGAAAAAGGCACCAAGGGAAGCAAAGCTGGAGCTGGAAGAGTATTTAAAGCGTTCAAATGATTTTAAGAAAGTTTATTACATTAATCAAAAAACAAACCGCCGTTTTTGTTTATCATTTATCTCTACGCTCGTTGATGAAAGTATATTACAGGAGAATGCGCTTCCCTATTTACTGGAGAAACCATTTGAGTGCATAGAGGATGTAAAGAAAATTATCGCGCTCGCAGATGTGCAGATTAACAACGATCCTGCTGAAATTGAACAAAAACTGTTTAATGGCTATGTTCTATTAACAATAGAATCAGACAGCCAGAACTTTGCCTTTATTGCGGCACAAAAAGAAGTTGTCAGGGCTATCACACAGCCTGAGGTTGAATTTAGTGTAATCGGCCGAAGGAAGCTTTTGTTGAATCATTGGAGCATAATTTAAATTTGATTCGCAAACGACTTCCGATCAAAGAACTGATTATTGAAGAGGTGACGGTTGGCAGCCTTTCAAAAACGAAAGTGGCGATCCTGCATATTGACGGCATTACAAATGCTGAAAATGTCCAAACCATCACCGAACGAATAAAAAGTACAGAATTCGATGCCATTACGGATAGCTCATACATCGTTCAATTAATTTCTGACAACAAAAATTCGCCGTTTCCACAGCTTCTAGATACAGAAAGGCCAGACAGGGTTACGGCGATTTTGGCAGAAGGGAAGATTGCCGTATTCGTCGACGGCTCCCCACATGCCCTTATAGCTCCGACAACGCTCGTTGAATTCTTCAGTTCGTTTGAGGATTATTTTTTAAACTGGATGCTTTCATCCTTTTTCCGGCTGATCCGGCTTTTTGCCGTAGCATTTTCGATTTTAGTCACACCCATTTACGTAGCGACATTGTCCTACCATTACGAATTGATTCCCAAGGATCTGATGAACACATTGGTAACCTCCCGGCGGGAAATTCCCCTTCCGCCTATACTGGAGGCACTTTTTTTAGAACTGACAATCGAGCTGCTGAGAGAAGCAGGGGCACGGCTCCCTACAAAGGTCGGCCAGACAATCGGTATCGTTGGCGGTATCGTAATCGGAACAGCTTCCGTAGAAGCGGGACTGACCAGCAATGTACTATTGATTATCGTGGCACTTGCTGCACTTGCATCCTTTACGACACCGGTGTATAAAATGGGCAACGCAATCCGTTTACTGCGCTTTCCATTTTTGATATTTGCGGAACTATGGGGTCTGCTTGGTATCGTTTTTTGCTTTTGTCTCCTAATGACTCACTTAATAAGGCTCACTTCTCTAAACAGACCTTTTTTAGAGCCATTATATCCGCCAAGATTTGGAGACTTAAAAGATGCGATCATCAGGCTCCCCTTTAGCAAGCAGTCATTAAGGCCACAGGTTTTAAGAACTCAAAATCCAGTTCGTTATTCACCTTCCGAGAAAAAAGTAAAAAAAGATATTGACGAATAGGAGGCACGGAAGGACTATGGAGACATCAATACCTGAAAAAGCAAAAATATCACCCTTTCTTGTTTTTTTCCTAGTCCATTCTATGCAGGTAGGCATTGGGGTTCTCGGTTTTCAGCGTATCATCGCGATGACTGCAGGATATGACGCCTGGATTTCCGTCATATTTGCCGGTTTAACCGTACATATCCTCATTTGGATGATGTATAAAATTGCCGAAACTGCAAACGGGGACATTGTTTCGGTCCATTCGTTTGTTTTCGGGCAAAAGATAGGCAAATTGCTGTCCCTTCCATTTGTTTTATACTTGTGTTTGATTGGCGTTTCGATATTAAGGGGATTTATTGAAGTCATTCAAGTATGGATGTTTCAGGATTTCAGCACCTTTTGGTTTTCTCTGGCTTTTTTTGGTGCTGTTATTTATATTATCTTTGGCGGTTTTAGAACCGTGACAGGAGTGGCATTCTTTGGTGTCACTTTGCCTGCCTATTTAATTTTAACCTTTTTCTTTACTTTTCCTTATGCAGATTTCAAAAATCTGCTTCCTATTTTTGACCATTCGATAAAAGACCTGGCCTCTGCTTCCTATCATATGTCATTCACTTATTTAGGATATGAAATACTGCTCTATTTTTATCCGTTTATTAAAGATCCTGCAAAGTCCAAGAAATGGGCTCATCTGGGCGTCCTTTATACTACTTTTCTTTATACGATTCTGGCGGTTACAACCTTTGCCTACTTTTCGGAAAGACAGCTGCAAAAAAATGTTTGGGCTACCCTGACAATGTGGAAGATTGTCCAAATGCCCTTTGTAGAAAGGTTTGAATACATCGGGATTGCCAATTGGAATTTAATCATCCTTCCTAATATTTGTATTGTCCTGTGGTGTGCCAGCAGAATTTTAAAAAGAGTAACAAAAATTAAGCAAAAAAATGGATTATTGATACTTTCTCTAATCTGTTTGATCACGATTAATTTTTTTCAGACAAGGACTCAAATCAATACCCTGATTGATTATGTTGGCAAGATTGCTTTTTTCGTTAATTATGGCTACATCCCCTTGCTCTTTTTTGTGATGCTTATCATGAAGAAGGTGAAGAAAAAATGAGGAAAGTTGTCCTCTATCTTTTTATAATATCCACCATTCTTACAGGATGCGTACAAAAGGAAATATTGGATGATGTTAATCTTGAAACCGGCGCTGCCTATGATTACATTGGGGGAAAGAGAATTCGTGGTACCGCACTGGTCCCTGTCTATATGCCGGATAAGGCAGTAAAAAACAAAACCTTTTCGGCCACTTCTTTGTTAAGCCGCGATTTTTTAAGAGATATTCAGCGGCAAACCCCAGACCCCATCGTAACGGGCAGCCTTGAAGTTGTTCTGTTTGGAGAAAAATTGGCGAAAAAAGGACTTCAAGGTTTGATTGATTCTTTACAGAGAGATGCCAGCATTGGATCATCTTTGTACTTCGCCGTCACAAAAGGTGAAGCAAAGGATTTAATAGAAGGCGATTATGGGAACCGAGGGAATGGCATTTATATTTCAAATCTGATCCGCCATAATATGAAAACCAAAGATCTTCCTAAAACAAATCTTCAGCTTTTTTTATTTGATTTTTACCAAACAGGAAAAACCGGATATCTTCCCGAATTGACAAAAATAGGAAAAAATCAGATTGAAATCAGCGGACTCAGCTTCTTCCAACGCGACAAAGTGGTCGACACACTTCCCGCCGGCAGAATGTTTTATTTCAAACTGCTTGTCGATAAATACAGTGAAGGAACGCTTAAAGTAAATATTGGAAAAGAAATTGCGGCGATTCAAAGCATTCATTCCAAAAATTCAATGAAGCTGGTCCGCAGAAATCCTAATGAAGTTCTTGTGAAGATAAAAATTAAAGCGGTACTTAATGAATTCTCTGGTAAGAATACCACATCATCAGAATTGGCCAATATAGAAAAAACGATGCAAAAGGAAATTGAAAAGGAATGCCTTAAGCTTTCAAAGAGATTTCAGAATGAGCGTATTGATCCAGTCGGATATGGCCACTTTGTAAAAAGCCATACGAGGCATTTCGATTATAAAAAATGGTGGAACGAGGATTATCAAAAATTAAAAATTAAAGTCCAGGCTAAGGTTAAGATAACTGAATCGGGAGTAATAGAATAAAAAGGTGATACCATCTTAAAATGGTATCACCTTTTTAGTTAAGCAGTTGTAGAGAACATATATTTTTTATAATGATACCGGATGGAAAATATCAACCCCAAGCACAGCATGTTCCCCATCAGCGAGCTTCCCCCATAGCTAATGAAGGGAAGAGGGATACCGGTAATCGGCAAAAGACCGATGGTCATTCCAATATTCTGGAAGACGTGGAAGGTAATCATGCTGATAACACCCACACAAAGATAGGTATAAAAATCATTTTTCGTTTCCATGCCTACCTTTGTAATATGGTAGATCAGAAGAAAAAATAGGCTTATCAGGATACTCGCACCTATAAATCCAAACTGTTCTCCCACTACACTGAAAATAAAGTCTGTATGGCTTTCAGGTAAATATACGTCACGGTGGCCATAGCCTTTTCCGCCAGTCTCTCCAGAGCCGATAGCAAGCAGTGATCTTGTAAGCTGAAATCCTGTTGTACTTTGATTATTATAAGGATCGATCCAGGAATAAATACGATCCAATTGATAGGTTTTTACGCCTAAATACTTATCTAAAAGATCTGGCTTCCATAATACCAGGTAAAAAATGCTTGAAATTAACACGATTCCTGATGAAAAAATAGGAAGAAGGATTTTCCACGAGATTCCTGATATAAAGATCATTCCAATCAGAATGGCCAGAAAAACAAGAGCCGTTCCCAAGTCCTGCTTGATAATGAGCATGAGAGGCACCATTGTCACTATGCCCATCTTACCTAATAGCCATAAATCGGTTCCATGCGTTTTTACCGGATTTTTTTGATGATGCTCTTCAATTACCTTGGCAATCGCCAAAATAATAAATACTTTAACGAATTCTGATGGCTGCAGCGAGCCCATCCCAGGAACTTTAAACCAGTTTTTCGCTCCATTTATGACAGGGGCAATGCTTGGAGGAGCAATAATTAATAAAACTAACAAGAACAAACCAAAACCATATGCATACCATGTCAGTTTTTTAAGCTGATCAGAATCGAGAGTGATTACCCCCGCTATAATTCCGCCTCCCACAGCGTACCAGACAATTTGTTTTAGGAGGAAGTTTTCTTTATACTGACCTGTTGATTGTGCGCTATAAATCGAGATGCAGCTGGCTAAAAACAACAGGAACACGATAAAAACAAGATTATAATCAAGTTTGGAAGTTGTATTTTTATTGGAAGTCATGTTCAATATCTCCTTTATTTAAGAACAGAAAAAAGGAACCTGTACAATATCCCATTATATTTTTAATATGAGCAAATCACAACTTCTAAAACAGAATGGATTTTTTTACAATTTTTCATATTTAGCCGGAAACTTCATCCTCAAGAAGGTTTTGAAAATAAATACTTCTTATTTGTTCGCCCATCCATTCGAGATTATTCGGAATCTGAGGGATACTGTATCCGATATAAATAGGTGTGGTTACGAACCGCGGAATAATTTTCGCATAAATACTCCTGTTAATATGATGGAAAAAGATGTTATAGCTCTCACATTTAAAAGGAAAATGATTCAATAAATAGTGGACGGCAGTTTGCAGATAAACTCCAAACTCTTCCGAATAATGAGAGTCAGTCATTTGAACATTCAACTCATAAAAGCCAATTTTCGGCTGGGTAGATAACGTAAACGAGGCTCCGCCTTCTTCTTTCAGTATGATCCCTTGGAAGCTTTCTTCACTAGTATTCTCTTTACAGTCAATGTCATTCAGACCGACAATTTGCATATGCGGGTGCGCAATCGTACCTCCGGATAACGGGCCATGGTTTTTAAAAAAAATGACGGATTTGAATCGACCGCTCTCCTCCATCTCCAGCCAATGCTTAAGCCCGAATCTTAAAAGTCTATGTAAATACGCAGGCTTATACCTTGAGATTTCCCCGTTGCAGTCATCAGTTTCAATTAAAACCGTCTGAAATGCATTTTCCAGGACAGGGTACTTATTTTTCAACAGGATAATCGAGCCCTCTTCTGCCAGGATGTCTGTCAGATTCTCTTTGTCACAAAATGGGCATGCCTGCTGCTTATTTCGGATATTTTCAGGTTTTTTCACTCCGATGGATGTATTGAAATACAAATAGCGGTTATTCAAATTCTGTCTCCTCCCCAAACCAATCTTCTTTTATTTTATGGTTTTTTTCAAAAAATTACGATTATCTTGCATCATTTTTCATTTTTTGCCGTTATAACAAATAGAATATGGAGACAGGCACCTTCCAAAGGAAACTTCTGGATGGATAATTTTTATTAAGTGAGGTTTTTTAATGCTGACAAAATTGGAAGCTCTCATTCTGGGTATAATCCAGGGATTGACCGAATTCTTGCCGATTAGCAGTACAGGCCAGTCTGTATTTGGGCAGAAATTTGTTTAACCTGCAGGAAGCGGGCTTGATGCTCGATACCATGCTTCACCTTGGAACGCTTGTGGCCGTATTTATTTTTTACCGGGAAGAATTTATGAAAATACTGAAAAAGCCATTCAGTAAACTAACCTTCCTGCTCATAATCGGCACGATTCCTGCTGTAGTGATAGGCCTGGGTTTCAAGGATTATTTTGAAGAAATATCGAAAACCGGCGTGACAATTGGGTGGGAATTCCTAATAACAGGGGTGTTCTTATGGCTTGCCGATTCGATTAAAAACGGCCATAAGAAGATGGAGGATATAAGCTATCAAGATGCGTTTATTATCGGGACGTTCCAGGCAGCAGCTATTTTCCCCGCCATTTCACGTTCCGGAATGACAATTGTCGCCGCTCTGTGGAGAAAGCTCGACCGTGAAACAGCAGCATATTTCTCCTTCTTATTATCCACGCCAGCCATTGCTGGTGCCGTCGTCCTCCAGTCCTTCGACCTGCTCGAAGGAAAAGGTGAGGAAATCTCGTTATCGGCCTTAATGGTCGGAATCGTCGCATCTGGTATTTTTGGCTATATTGCCGTCAAATGGATGATTAGCTATTTAAAAAATCATTCCTTAAAACCATTTGCTTTCTATGTATGGGCGCTTGGTTTAGTAGTACTTTATTTTCAGTTTACAGGTAAATTCTAATTAGCTAAAAAACGAGGCCTGCTAAAGTAGACAGGACTCGTTTTTTTATTACTTTTATTGCACTTCCATTTTGGCTCTTGCCATTTCCCTCGCTGCTGCAGCGGCTTTTCCCTTGGCAGCGGCCACAATTTCCGCCGCTTGCTTAGGGAAGTGGTCCATCCCTTCTGCCACAACGGTATCCATCATTTCAAGCCCAAGAAAGCCAAGTGCTTTTCTTAAAAAACGATCTCCAAATTCAAAATCGACCATCGGCCCGGTTGAATAAATCCCCCCGCGTGTTTGGATATGGATTGCCTTTCGGTTCGTCAGAAGCCCTTCAGGACCATGCTCCTTGTTCACAAAAGTTTTGTTGACAATAAACAGGTTATCTAGAAAGGCCTTCAAAATAGAAGGAGAACCCAGGTTCCATAAAGGCGTTACGAAAACGTAATAGTCAGCATCGATAAAACGGTCCGCAAGTGCATGCATTTTCTTTAGCTTTGTCTGCTCCTCCACTGTAAGCTGTTCAAAGGTATAGCCCATGAATGACAGCTTTGCCCTGCCGTATAATAAATCCATATCGATTTCAGGAATTTCCATTTCATACAAATGCATTTTCTCAATTTCTATATCAGGCTGTTCTTTTTTGAATTCCTCCAGAAAAGCCTCGCCAATTTGCATTCCCTTGGATAACTTCACATCACTTTTTGGATTTGCTGTAATATAGAGCAGCTTTGCCATACAGTATCCCTTCCCTTGCACGCGATTTTTCTTCTACCATAATAGTACATAAAAAAGGAATGTTTACCGTTGAACAATCAGTGACGTTTTTGAACAATATGTGAAAATCCCTTTATAAGCGCCCCATGGTATCATGTTACCGAAACATTTTCCCACTATTTAAAGAAAACTCGGCGATTGCCGAGCCTTAAAGCGAGAGCAGATCCGTAGTTGCACTTATCACGCTCGTGGATGCCACGTCCTGTGGCACTCGCCTGACTAGGACATCCTGTCCGTCGTGCGTTCAGAATTTATGGAATAATTCTGATAAGCCAAAAAACGGTCTTGTTCAAGTGTTGAATTTACATTATATTTAAACAAAATGGCACAGAAATGAATAAAACCTAACAAAACTTAATAATAAGTAACGTTTCTCACAGAAAACAATCCTGCTCTATCATTTGAATTGTAAATTAAAAGGAATCCGCCATATGGAGAACAAAGCATATACTCCAGACGAGGTTGCCCAGATTTTCCAAATATCTAAGCATACAGTGTATGAATTGATAAAGAGAGGAGAATTACAGGCATTTAAGATCGGAAATAAGATGAGAATTGAACAGCTTGAAATTGAGAGATTCAAAGAAAACATGAAAGCGCCTTCTAGAAAAACTGTAGGTGAACAGCCATCCGAAGCTGCTTTTACTGCAGAACCTATACGCCTTGCCGGGAGCCATGATTTCCTCGTTGAGCACTTTATAAAACAGGTATCCGCATCACTTCCGCTGCAAATCCTTCCTACATACATAGGCAGCCTCGAAGGATTGATGATGCTGTACAGAGGGCAAAGTGAGATCGCCGCCATCCACCTTTTGGACCCGTCGTCACAGGAGTACAATCTCCCGTTTATTAAACAGCTTTTTGTCTATGAAAAAATAACTGTTTTAAGATTTGCATCCCGGGAACAGGGCTTCATTGTTGCCAAAGGCAATCCTAAGGAAATCCGGGAGTTTGAAGATCTTACCCGAAAGGATGTCCAATTTGTTAATCGCCAAAAGGGATCAGGTACACGGTTCCTACTCGATTCCAAGCTGATGAATCTGCAAATCAGCCCTGAAGCCATTAAAGGATATGAAACGGAGGAATGGAATCATCTCTCCACCGCTTCGTACATAAGCAAAGGAAGTGCCGATGCTGCTTTCGGAATTCGCTCAGCAGCCAGCCATTTAGACTTGGATTTTATTCCGGTAGCAAATGAACAATTTGACCTTGTTTTCCGCTGGTCGGATGAAAACAAAAGCAGTCTGCTTCAGCTATTGAGTTACCTGCAATCGGCTGATTTTAAAAATAGCCTTACTGAACTGGAGGGCTATGATATTAAAGAGCTAGGAAAAATAATCTATCAGAACAGCGATATGGGGGATAAAAATGAAGAATAAATACTGTTATGCAGCATTTCTATTGGCATTTATGCTAATGATGTTATCGGCTTGCGGAACTTCAGGCAGTGATAAAGCAGCAGCAAAACCGAAAAAAGAAAGCCATAAAAAATCGGCACCGACTGAAATGATTCTCGCTACTACTACAAGCACCCAGGACAGCGGCTTGCTGGATGTTTTGATCCCAATGTTTGAAAAAGAAAACAATGTGAAGGTAAAGACGATTGCCGTTGGTACTGGACAAGCCCTTGAAATGGGCACAAAGGGAGAGGCAGACGCATTGCTCGTCCATGCTCCCGAGGCAGAACAAGCAGTTGTTGACAGCGGAGATGCCATCAACCGAAAGCGCGTTATGTACAATGATTTTATCTTAGTCGGCCCTTCCGAAAACCCTGCCAGAGTATCAGGCGAAGACATTAAAGCCGCGTTTAAGAAAGTAAATGATTCAAAGGCAATTTTCATTTCCCGCGGAGATGATTCCGGCACCAACAAGATGGAACTATCACTCTGGAAATCGATTAACATTACACCGGGTGGAGCTTCCTATGTGTCTACAGGACAAGGTATGGGGCCAACACTGCAAATAGCTGCCGAGAAAAAAGGCTATGTCCTCACAGACCGCGCTACTTATCTTGCCCAGAAAAAGAACCTCGGCGATATGAAGATTGTCGTCGAAGGCGGCGATGACTTAATGAACATCTATCATGTCATGCAGGTAAATCCTGAAAAGCACAAGCAGGTGAACAGCAAGGACGCGAAGAAGTTTGTCGACTTTATGGTCAATGCTAAGACTCAGGACGTGATAGAAAACTTTGGCAAAAAAGAATACGGACAATCCTTATTCTTTAAGTATACTGAATAATACAGGTATATAGATTAATAGGCCGCTTCCGTTCATCTGCGGCGCGGCGTTATCACTTCGGAGGACTTATGGAACTCATTATCGATGGACTTAGGCAAGCGCTAAATATGATATTTTCTTCCGACCAGGAAGTTATCAGCATTACGTTGCTCACATTAAAGGTATCCTTTACCTCCATTCTTATCAGTACGCTGATCGGCCTGCCGCTTGGCATGATTCTTGGTCTATCCCGGTTTACGGGAAGAAAAATTCTATTAGTCTTCATTAATATTGGCATGGGGCTGCCTCCTGTTGTAGCAGGACTATGGATCACACTATTTTTATGGCGTTCCGCCGCTCGGACCATTTTCACTTCTGTACACTCCAACAGCGATTATCATGGCACAGGTTCTGGTCTCCCTTCCAATTGTCATCGGCCTCACAAGCTCAGCTTTTCAGCAAATCAACGAAAAACTTCTGCTTCAATTAAAGGCCTTGGGAGCAACAAAGGGCCAGATGCTCTTCATCCTTTTAAAAGAAACGAGAATTGCTATTTTGGCTGCGGTGATTGTCGGATTTGGCAGGGTGATTGCGGAGGTGGGTGCGGCGATGATGGTAGGCGGAAATATTCAGGGAGACACGAGGATACTAACTACATCTATTGTTATGGAAGTTTCCAAAGGCAATTTTGATATCGCGCTCGCCCTTTCTTTTATCCTGATGTCGGCCGCTTTTCTAATTACCGGTGCTTTGACTTTTTTACAGCAAAGGAAGCGAACTGGATGAACCCACTGATACAGTTAAGAGATGTACTATACAAGGTTGGAAATAAAACGATCCTGGATATACCGGAGTTCGATCTTCACTCGGGTGAATTTTTAGGAATAATGGGCCAAACGGAGCGGGTAAAAGTTCACTGCTGAAACTTTTATCCTTTCTTGAAGATCACTCAAGCGGGCAAATCCTTTACCGCGGAGAAAAGGTGGAAGCGGACAGTATCTCCCTTCAAACTCGCAGAAAATTCTCTGTCGCAATGCAGCAATCGCTATTATTGGATACCTCTGTTTTTCAAAATATCGCCCTTGGATTGAAGCTGAGAAATAATCCGAAAAAGGAAGTAAAGGAAAAAACGGAAATGTGGATGGAGCGATTCCAGATTACTCATCTCTCAAAAAAAAATGCCCAGCTCTTATCTGGAGGAGAAGCTCAAAGGGTTAATCTCGCCCGCGCCATGATCGTCGAGCCGGAAATCCTTTTCCTTGATGAGCCATTTTCCGCTCTCGATTTTCCGACGAAAATAAAATTAATGGAAGACTTTAAGCAAATTACAGTCCAGACGGGTACGACTTCTGTGTTTGTCAGCCACGACCTTTCCGAAATCCAGTATTTGACCACAAGATTAGCCGTAATGATGGAAGGGGAAATTAAACAGGAAGGTGTTACCCGGAAAGTTCTCGAACGGCCGAACCTCTCCACCTCTTCTTTTCTAAATGAATGGAAAAAATTTTACTATATTAGTGGAGACAATTTTTGAAACCAGAAAATATATTTTGTTTTTCAGTGCGAAGAGTAAAAATTGCTTCAAAGATTCCCAAATTGATAAAATGATAGCAGCAATCATTTTACATAACGAGCATGGAGGAAAAGGGCATGAAATATGCGATTATAACAGGAGCGTCCAGAGGACTGGGCGAAGCAGTTGCCAAAAGAATGCTGGAGGAAGGCATTTCGGTCATATCGGTTTCACGTACCGAAAATGAGAGTCTTAGCGAGCTTGCAAAAGAGAAAAACGTTCCTTATAAGCACCTTTCCTGTAACCTGTCTTTGGATAAAGAAATACAGGAGGTTTTTTCAGACATCGCCTTTTCTCTTTTTCAAAAAAACCCTGAAAAGATCTATATAATCAACAACGCAGGGATGGTCGAGCCGATTGAAACTGCGGGAAATCTGGACCAAATTCCTGTCTTAAGGAACATTCAGGTTAATTTAATTGCACCGATTTTAATTGCCAATATATTTTTCAAAAAAGCACAGAATTCCGATACAACCATCCTGGCCGTTAATGTGACATCTGGTGCCGGGGAGCGTCCGATTGAAAGCTGGAGCGTTTACTGCAGCTCTAAAGCGGGATTGAACATGTTCACACGGACGGCTGCATTAGAGCAGGAAAGCTTAGGTACCGGCAACCAAATCATTGCCTTTAACCCAGGAGTCATGGACACTGGCATGCAGGAAACCATCCGTTCAGCTCCAAAAGCGTCGTTCAAAGACCTGGAACGCTTTCAGGAATACAAGGAAAAGGGCTTGTTAAGAGACGCCGCTGTTGTCGGCAATGCCCTGGCAGACGTGATTCTAGGCGATAGCGTCATAAACGGACAGATTTATAATATCAATGAATTGTTAAAATAATAGATTCAATAAAATCGCCCTGAATAAACGGGCGATTTTTTTATTAGAGTATCTGTAACTACTTAGGTAGTCGGTATGAAATAAGAAGGTTTGTCCTTTCTCAGTAACCAGAGTAAACGGAGTAACAAGAGTAACCAGGGAAATTAAAATAAGCGGAGGTTTTCCGGTTACATGCAGAATGGAGTTCATTTCGGGGGAAATAAGCGGAGGTTTTCCGGTTATGCAAAGAAAAGTACCCCATTTTCACAGTTTTTAAGTAAATAAGCGGAATTTCTCCGTCTATTTAACCTGTTTTCAATCCAATTTAATGATTAGGCGGAAATTTTCCGTCTATTTATCAGGCCTGATGTTTAACCTAATCTCCCAACAAATAAGAACGGATCCTTATGGTCCTAGTTGCAAAATTAACATCTTCTTTAAAGGCTCAAACCATCTTTTGGTGTGGGCTCTTTTTTCTGGTACCTAAGTAGTTACGATTATCTTATTTATGTTAAAATATGGATAGTTCATATCACTCAAAAAATAGATAAATAAAGAGAGGTGCTGTAATGAAAGCCTGGAAAAATTCTTTTCTTCTTATATCTGGCATAGGGATCTCCAATCTGGGGAATTGGATTTACCTGATCGCCATAAACCTGCTTGTTTTAAAACTTACCGGATCTGCCGCTGCTGTTGCTGGCATCTACATAATCAGGCCTCTTGCCATGCTATTTACTAACACATGGCAGGGAGCTTAATTGACCGGGTGAATAAGCGGACGCTAATGATCACGGTTGACTGTATAAGAGGTGCTTTAGTGGCAGTCATCCCTTTCATATCCTCCGTTTGGATTGTCTACCTCCTTATGTTTCTCATCAATGTAGCGGGCGCCTTCTTTGGTCCTGCATCCAACACGTATATTACTAAATTAGTCCCCACAGAAAAAAGAAAAGGATTCAACTCTATGTTCAGCTTTGCAACATCTGGAGCCTTTTTAATAGCCCCAGCATTTCAGGAATCCTTATCATGTACACGAGCTTAAACGTAAGTATATTCATCAATGCAATCTCTTTTTTCCTTTGTGCCATTGCAACCTATTTTCTTCCTGATGTGGATGAAACACTGGGTAAAAGAAAAGAAATTATCAGAGTTCGAACCATACTCAATGACTGGGGTATTGTCATTAACTTCGGGAAAACCGCCGGTTATTTTATGCTTATTTATTGTCTTTTTCAGGTGGCGACATTATTAGGCTTTGCCCTCGATTCCCAGGAAGCCACCTTTATTAAACAGGTAATTCAATTATCAGATAGGGATTATGGCTTGCTTGTCAGCATTACAGGGGCAGGGTATTTAGCAGGTTCCATGGCAGCAACCTTGCTTTCGAATGTATTTTCATTAAAAATGTATATCGGGATGGGAATGCTGCTTACTGGAATAGGTTATATTGTTTTTTATTCATCGGAAAATTTCTTAATCGGCGCAATCGGATTTATCATTTTTGGTTTCTTTTCATCCTTTGCTAATTCAGGCTATGCAACCTTCTTTCAAAATAATGTCCCTGTAGACCTCATGGGGAGATTTAGCAGTACAACCAATTTATTTCAAGGAATGGTCCAAATTCTCCTTACCCTGCTATTAGGATTTTGGGCAGAATTATTTTCATTGCAGAGGGTTTGCCTGCTATTTGCGGCTGCCTCGGCTGTTACTTCCGTTATTTTACTATCGGCCATCTATCTGCCTTCAAAGACTTTTCATTATGAGACTGAAACGGATACAAAGTCGGTGTAGAGCTTGGGATCCCGCCCTGCCTTACTCCTCTTTCGGGAACCAGAGGGTGACCGTTGTCCCTTTCTTCAGCTTGCTTTTCACCTGGATTTTTCCTTTGTGCGCGTCCATCAATGCCTTCACGATGGACAGGCCAATGCCGATTCCGCCTGTTTTTCGATCACGAGACTTATCGCCGCGGTAAAAGCGCTCGAAAATATGCGGTATATCTTCATCGTCCATGCCGGCACCCTCATCCTTTATTTGAAATCCGACATAATCTTCCTCATCCGTCCGTACCGATAGACATACAGTTTTCCCTTCAGTCGTGTACTTCAAAGCGTTATTGAGGATATTCGATAAAATTTGGATCAGCCTGTCCTTATCCGCCCTGAACCACCCTTCCTGGTCCGGCTCCTCAAAATGCAGCCTGATTCCCCTCTGGTTAAAAATCGGCAGGAACATCTCCCATACATCAGCCAGGATAGAGCCTGCCTCCATTTCTGTTTTTTCCAGCTTAATTTGCGGGTTTTCAGCTGCCAGCAGCTTTTCCAGCTCATTCACGAGACGCACTAGGCGCATGAGTTCGTCATGGCTCTGCTTCAAACGCTGGGGTGTCGGCTCCCATATTCCGTCCTGGAAGGCTTCAATTTGGCTTCTTAATGTCGCCAGCGGGGTACGAAGCTCATGTGCCAGGTCCCCCGTAAATTGCTTCCTCAGCATTTCCTCCTTTGAAAGCGACTCAGCCAGATTATTAAAGGAAATAGCCAGCTGTTTTACTTCATCCGGGAGACCCTTTAAAGGAATGCGGATGCCTAAATTATGCAGCTGAAGCTCATGTGCGGCATAGGAAAGCCTTTTCAATCCTGAGGTCAATTTCTTTGAAAATACCATACTGAATAATACGGCTAAAATAATCGTCAGGCAGACGGCCACATAAATATAGAGCTGTATGGTTTGCAAAAAGGTATATTCATCATCGATCAGGCCTTCCGGATAGATGGCGACAAGCTTGCCAATCCTTGTTTGGTCGACGTTAAGCCGATAGGTTTTAGTATGCCATTCATCCTTATTTTGCACAGGCTCTGTCAGGCCGAGGCCATTCATCATGCCGCGGATGCTGGAGGAATCCATCTGCAGCTGGCCGAACCTGTCATACAGCTGAAAATAAATCTGGTCTGTCAGTGCGAACTCATGCAGCCCAATAATCGGATCGCTTGTAAAGCGTCCATTTTTTTCAAAATCCTTTTCGATGGCGACAATGACCCTGTCAATCTTCTTCTCTCTATTCCTATCTAAATAGCTTTTAAAGCTTTCTTCAAAGCCCCACTGGATAAAAAAACTGACAAATAGTATCCCTATCATCGAGACGAGCAGAAAGTAAAACAGGATTTTAGCCCGCAGTGTTTGCAGCATCCCGTAACCCTCCAAACTTATAGCCCATTCCAAAAACAGTCAGGATAAATACCGGCTGCCTCGGATCCCATTCAATTTTTTTGCGTAGATTTTTAATATGGGTATCGATACTCCGTTCATATCCGTCATAAAATATGCCTTCATCCTGGATTTTTTCAAGCAGATCCAGCCGGCTGTACACCCTGCCCGGATTCAAGGCCATATTTGTTAGCAGCTTATATTCATTCGGTGTAAGGCTGATTAGCTCCCTGCTAGCCGCCACTTCTTTTTTTATTAAATCTATAATGAGCCTTCCTTTGTTAAAAGCAAGAGATTCACTTTTATCGGCTTTCTTTACACGCCTTAGAATCGCCTGTACCCGGACAACTACTTCCCGCGGGCTAAAGGGCTTTGAAACATAATCATCCGCTCCCATGACGATCCCATTGATCCGGTCATCTTCAGATGATTTTGCTGTCAACATTAAAATGGGCACATCTGACCCCTTCCTGACCAGCCGGCATACCTCTTCACCTGAAATATCGGGCAGCATCAGATCCAGAATGATTAAATCTGGACTCAGGGATTTTGCCTTTTTCAAAGCGTCAATGCCATTGTCAGCAGAATGGATTTCATACCCTTCCCTTTCGAGATAGGCCTCGAGGACTTCTATTATTCTCTTTTCATCATCGACGATTAAAATCTTCATTGTGCCTCACACTCCCTCTTCCTCCCCATCATATCACTTTGAATTTCAACTTAATTCAACTTCACAAATTCCCCACAACTTCTTCATAACATCTTCAATTTTTCCCGATAAGATGTAATTGTGATTAGGAATTAACGTTTATTTGAAAAACCTCCCTTATCTATACATAGGATGCCCCGGACATGGAGGCATCCTATTTTTTTTGAAAAATTGCTACAAATTCAGGATCGGACGCAATGCAAAGTATTGTATCCTGATAAAAGGGAGGTCGTTGAAATGAACAAAATATCTTTTAAAATCGGACTGTTTTTCTTCCTTTCTGTTTTAATACTGGAAGCCATCTCGATGTTCTTTTTGCACGATAATATCATCCATTCACGGGTCCATGATGAACTGTCGGCCCTTCAGACACGCGGAAATAATCACCGCGAGATACTCGAGGCCTCCTACCATGATGAGACGATCAGGCATATTGCATTAATGGAATCGAGGACGGACACGCAGGTGATCCTGACCAACCTTAACGGAACCATTAATATGTCCTCTAACACCGTTACACCAGAAATGAAACGGATCATTAAGTCCACCCCTAAGGATATCCCTCATGAAGGAATGATTTTAGAGGATGACTGGAAAAATGAACCTTACATTGCCTCGGTCAGCCCTGTAAAAATGAAGGGTACCGATTATGGGTATGTTTATATGTTTCAGAACACACAGAAGATAAAAGAATTGATTTCCGGCTTGAACCGCCACTTCCTGCTCGCAGGAATTCTGTCGTTAATTTTCATGTTTATTATGATTGTTTTCCTGACAAGGTTTGTGACACACCCGCTGATAAAAATGAGCGAGGCAACGAAAAGAATGAGCAAAGGAGATTTTTCTGTTTCCCTCCCGAAACTGGGCAAGGATGAAATGGGGGTACTGGGAGAATCGATCGCAATTTTAGCACGCGATTTAGAAGTATTGAAGAATGAAAGAAATGAATTTCTGGCAAGTATATCACATGAATTGCGGACTCCTCTTACCTATATAAAAGGGTATGCTGATATTGCCCGCCGGCCGGAAACGAAACAGGCTGACCGCGAACAATACCTCGGAATCATCCATGAAGAATCCGACAAGATGACAAAGCTGGTTAAAGAATTATTCAATTTAGCCAAAATGGACGAAAACATTTTTTCGATTGAAAAAGATATGGTAGATTTACAGCCATTTTTGTTGTCCATTTATGAAAAAATGATTCCCGCTTTCCGGGAGAATGATATGGAACTGAATTTTGAATGCCCAACTCAGCTTCAGGCGCTTATTGACCCGACTAGATTTGAACAGGTCATTGTCAACCTGCTCGACAACGCCCGTAAATATTCCGAACCATATACAAAAGTGACACTGGAGGCAGGCGAAAAGTCAGGACAGATCATCATTACTGTTCGGGATCAGGGGAGGGGCATTCCTGCTGAGGACCTCCCTAGAATATTCGAACGCTTTTACCGCGTTGATAAGTCCCGCGCACGATCCCTTGGCGGCTCAGGCTTGGGTTTATCCATCGTCAAACAATTGGTCGAAGCCCACGGCGGAACGATTACAGTTGAGAGCGAGCCTGATATGGGGACGGTTTTTCAGATTATGTTGTGAGAGGGGATCCTTATTAGCAAAAAAAACCTGCCAGGATCAATGATCCAAGGCAGGTTTTTACGTTTAGTTATGCAGATACTGGTTCTTTTTGTTTGGTCTCTTTACGCTTTTTCAGCATTGGTCCATAGAAGAGGATACCGCTCGCTAACAAGACCATTCCGAAAGTAAACGTTTTGATATCGGCTGTACCGGCAACGATGACCCAAACGGAGTAAATTGTTGATAGAACACCAATGATTCCGTCTACAATGCGGTTTCGATCACCTTTGTATGTTTCACCTGTAATAACCAATTTCACCTGGTAAACTGATGAAATGAAATATGGTACAAGGTAAGAAAGGGTTGCGATTGTGATAACGAAGTCAAACGCCTGAGAAATTGAATTTGAAACAGTTGAGAAAATGAAAAGCTGGCCTAAAACGTTGGTTACGATTAAAGAGAATTTCGGAAGTCCCTTTTCGTTTTCTTTTAAGAAAGCAGGAAGGAATAATCCTTGCTTGGCAGCCTGGAAAGGTACCTCTGCACTAAGCATAACCCAGCCAATTGTGGAACCAAATAAACTGATTAAACCGATTCCAGCTAACAGTTTTCCTCCGATAGGGCCAAGAACAGTTTGAATAGCGTCAATTAATGGCTTGTCAGAGTGGATAAGTGTATCCTGGTTTAACATACCCATCACAAGTGTACTGATACCAACATAAATAACAAGTGCAATCATCAATCCAAGGATTGTCGCGCGTTTTACATCTATCTGTTTACGGGCACGTGAGGCAAATACAACAGCTGATTCTACCCCTATGAATGCCCAAAGCGTGGAAACTGCCGCACCGTTCACCTGTGACATCAAGCCAAGCACGTGTCCAGCTTCATCCTTTCTGGTTGCAAGCATCGGCAGCATATTGCTTTTTTCAAAAGCAAATAAACCGATAATGATGAAGATGAAAAATCCAACAACTTTAGCTGCAGTCGCTGCAAAGTTTAATTTTCCTGCACCTTCCATACCACGAAGGATGATAAAGTGAGTTCCCCATAGAAGAAACGTACACACGATAAATGTAAGTCCGTTCCCAACCTTTAAAGTGAAACTTCCTATCGTAAACCATTTAGCGTTGCTTGTTAAAATCGGGAAAAACGTTGATAAATAACCTGCAAATGTCGTGATAATAGCCACATTTCCTGCAAGGTTACCGATCCAGTAGCCCCAAGAAGACATAAATCCTGATAATATTGATGCCTGTGAACCTGGTTTAAAAAGTTCTTTCGCATAAATCTGTGGTCCCCCGTTTAACTTTGGCTTGCGAATCGCTAGGTTTCCGAAGACAAGTGCCGTCATTAAGACACCTACTCCAGTAAATAGCCATGCCATCAGCACGCCTGCTGGGCTTGCTGCTTCAGATAATGAACGAGGAAGCATAAAGATTCCTGATCCAACCATATTTCCTACGACTAATGCCGTCAATATCCATAAACCTAATTTATTTGACTTTCCCATATAGTCTTTCTCCTCCTAAAAACACTTTCTCTCTCTACCAAAATAAAGCATTTTAAATCCTGTAAATAGAATAATCCCATACAGGTATAAAGTCAATGGAAAAATTTATCGTGATAAAGTGGTAGAGTGTTAAAATAATAATGTTCGAAATTTAGTCAAAAAAGACTCCCTTTTGCAGCAGAAGGAGCCTTGTCATTTGTAAAAATCAATTTTCAATTAGAGCAAGAAGTGTTAAAGCTCTCCAAGCTATTCGCAAAAATTCATTTACTATTTTTTACTTTTTGAGGTTTACCCTTTCAATCCAGTGGGTAAAGAAGGAATAATGAACCCCTAAAAAACAAAAAACCTCCCGTGGGGAGGTTAAATTCTCTTTGAACCATAAAATACTTTGCTCCAATATGGATTGCTTAAAGTATCAATTCTTACACCTTTTGATGCTGCATGGATAAATTTATTGTAGCCAAGGTAAATCCCTACATGGCTTGCTCCTGCTTTATATGTAGCAAAGAATACCAAGTCACCTTTTTGAAGGTTTCTTTTTGAAACGAATCTGCCTGTTCTGAACAATTGAGATGAAGTACGCGGAACTATTTTTCCTACTTTTTTGAAGGAATAACCTACTAAACCTGAGCAATCAAATCCGCGTGGTGTGATTCCGCCCCACTTATATGGTACCCCAATATGTTTTTTTGCCACATTTGAAGCGCTTGCACCGATCGAAGCAGCTTCTGCATTTTTAACACCCGCACCGGCAAATCCACTGATGAAAAGAGTCGTAGCTACAATAGCTGTCATAAGTATTTTTCTCATGTTGTCCCCCAATTTCATTTTTTGCGATTTGTCTCTCTCTTAATCTAGTAATAGTATCGCATACAAAACGGGGTAATTAATTTACAGCTTTATTTAAACTATATTACAGTAGTGTTACAAAACATGAGCTTTTTTGACTATATATGACACAGTTTATTATATAAATTATTAAATAATTCTGAAGTTACTCACACAAAAATCCCTCTAATCCTAGTAGTACCAATGTACTGGAAAATCATGGACTACGTCCCTGGTATTCTCCTTGCTTACTAACTTCTGCTTTTAGTATAGGTAAAAAGAACTAAAAAATGTGTCTGTTTTTCGAATTGTTAAAAAAATAACCGTTTACATTGACTTACTTTTATCATTTTAGGTATTCGACTTCCGTCCTATACAAGGCTGCTATCGTACAAGATAGAAAGAAGAGGCAGGAACCTCCCTGCCTCTTCTTAATTATTTCCACCAGTCGTCAAACATGGTTGCAGGCAAATTCCGCTTATGTTCAGTAACCAGATAGCGCTGCTCGATTTTAGAAGCTACTTCTTCTGAAACTGTTTTTCCTTCAAGAAAATCATCCAATTCATCATAGGAAATACCCAGTTCTGTTTCGTCAGCCTGGCCAGGCTTTTTATCAAGTAAATCAGCCGTTGGCACTTTTAGATACAGGCGCTCTTCTGCACCTAGCTCCTTTAACAATGCTCTGCCCTGTCGCTTTGACAATCCGCTCAAAGGAAGTACGTCGGCTCCTCCGTCTCCATATTTCGTAAAAAAGCCTGTAACAGCTTCAGCAGCATGGTCTGTACCGATAATAAGCAGTCCTTCCATTCCGCCGACCGCATATTGGGCAATCATTCTCATCCTTGCTTTCACATTCCCTTTTTGGAAATCACTCAATGGCAGCTGTTCGGACATCCGGTCGAACTCCGTTTGAACATCATCAACAGCTTCCTTAATATTAAAAATATATTCCCGATCCGCTTTAATAAAGTCCATGGCCCGCTTGGCATCATCCTCGTCCTGCTGGACACCATAAGGAAGACGGACGGCAATAAACAGTGCTTCCCTGCCTTCATTCCTCAGTTCTTCAACTGCAAGCTGTGTAAGCCTGCCCGCAAGCGTAGAATCTTGTCCGCCGCTAATGCCGAGAACAAATCCTTTCGCTTTCGAAGACGTCAGATAACTTTTTAAAAAATCAATCCGCTTTCTAACCTCTTCTTTAGGATTGATATCAGGATTTACGTTTAAATCCTTCATGATCTTCTGCTGTATATTCATTTCTTCACTCCTCTTTTTAGAACATAGAAATGTGTATGTATTTCTTTCATCTAAATTATATTTCCCCGAAATTTCTTTCGGAAACAGTTTGGGGATTATAATTAAGAAATATTTTAGCATTAATTGCCTTCCAAGTCCTAAAGAAAACTCGGCGATTGCCGAGCCTTAAAGTGAGAGCAGAGCCGTAGTTGCCCTCTAACCGTGATATGAAATTATACACTTGCGAAAGTTTCTTATTAGCTAATATAAAAAAAATTGTCGACAAAGGCAGCGAGATAGCTCTAGCTGCCTTTGATTTTTAGAAAAAATTCATTTGGAAGGTGTGATTTGCGCTCCAGGTGCTTGCTTTCCGGGAGGCTCACCGCCCGCCCCGCGGAAAGCGTCCACCCGCAGCGCAAATCGACGAGTCTTTTACTTTTACTTAATTACATTTTAAAAAAAGACTGCAGGTAACTCGAATGAGTTTGTCTACAGTCTGAAACCCCTGGAATGTCAGGGGTTTCTTGCATCCTTACTTCTTTTTCTCTTTCGCCAGGAAAGGGATTGAAGCTGGCCCATCAGTTTATTTCGGGAATCCTTATTCCGAAGTAAAAATGCAGTTCCGAGAGCAACGGTTGTCATCATCATTTTCTTTCTATCCATTTCCTTACCTCCTAGAGTTTTAAAGATGCCTTCTTATAAAAAGTTCCCTTTTTCCGCAAAATCAAACGTTACATACGGTAACTTCTGCTGAAAAAACAAGCACCTCATCATAACGAGGTGCCATACACTTTATTTTCCCTTAAATTGAACTGGTTTCATGGCGCTGTTCAATGGTTTCATTTCATAGTTTTGACTGGATAAGTAGTCTAATAGTTTTGGAAGGTATAGTAGCGTTTCCTTCCGCTCATGCAATATGATGACTATTGGGCCCTTTTCATTTGATTTTTTGGCAAGCTGGGCTATGACACTATCCACATATCTCTGATCTTTGTAATACCAATCCATGCTATCGATATTCCAATCCCACATTCTATACCCTTTTTCGAGGACTGCCTGTTTATACTCAGGAGTCATTCCAGGATAGCTGCCATAGGGAGTCCTTATTAAATTCGTATCAATCCCGGCAATTTTGTTCAGCGTAATTCGGTCCTCATCCATTTCGCCTACCACGGATTGAGCAGAGGCATAAAACTTCTTTTTATCATGGCTCACACCATGCAGCCCTACACTTTGGCCATCGCTTACCATCAGTTTTACCGCATTGGGATACTTTTTCATATTACCCTCAAGCATAAAAAAGGTTGCTTTGGCGCCATAGTGATCCAACAACGATATAATATCGCCTGAAAACTTTTCAGGACCATCATCAAATGTTAAATAAACCGTTCTTTTAGGATTCTTACTGCTAGCAGGTGCAGGTGGTTTGTGTGCTGTTTGATTTTCTTTTTTTGCCGGCTCCGCAGCTGGTTTCGTTTCTTGCTTTTTCACTGGTTCGGCAGGCGTTTCTGTTTTTTTCTCATGCTGTGCAGCTGTTTTTTTTGCTTCTTCTGCCGCCTTTTTTGCTTTTTCTTCAGCTTTTTTTGCTTCCTCTGCTTTTTTCGCTGCTTCAGCTTCATCAAAGCTCCATTTAAATACCATTCTTCGGTACTCAGCCATCAGTTTTCTTTCCTGATTTATATCATCCGTAAACCCAATTGATGGTTTTATGGGGCTCAAATTACTTTCTTGGTCAGACTGTTTGTCTGGCAATCCCTTTTCAGTCGCCCTTGCATTAAAATGATTTACTACAAGCATTCCCGCCAGAAAAATAACTATGAGAAAAAAGATGAGAATCGTCTTTCTAAACACGTTATGATTAAAACTTGCCATTGTCCATTCCCTCTTTGATGTAAAATTTTTTTGTCATAGTTATAGACGAATTTGAAAACAACGATGTTACGAATATATCAAATATATTACAAATATATTAAAACATATGCATGTTTAATAGATGAATCCATCCAATCTCCCAATTTATCAATTGGAAAAAATTAGCATCAATCAATTCTTAAGGCACTAAAGTCCTCTTAACTTCCTATATATCTTGCATAATACGATTTTGCAGTAGCAATATCGTTTGTTCCATGGATAAGCGCCCGTCCCGTTTTAAAAAATACTATGGTAATTTGGTCATCTGGAAAAAAGCGCAGCAGGAAGGAATTGTACTCCACTCTTCCATTAGACTTCAGGCGTTCTGCCGTCTTTTCAAAATCGAGCTCAAGTCCTTTTCTCGGGCTGATTTGGACCGTATTCCGGCCGCATAATGATGTAAACGATGTCTGCTGGCTCGAAGACCTGTCCAGAAACTCAAAGTCCCGTTTTACACAGCATTGGCAGCCAGCATTTCTTCCCTGTGAAATATCCATCTGCAAATAGGAATAATCCCAAATATCCAGCTGCTCCAAGTTGGGATTTGGTTCTGCGCCAACTAATATTTTTAAGGCTTCAACAGCTTCAAACGAGCCGATAATATCTGTAATCGGCGATATAACCCCTATCGTATCACATGTTTCCCCGCGCCCAGCGGGCGCCTCTGGAAAAAGGCAGCGATAGCAGGGTGTTTTACCCGGAATGATAACCGCAAACATCCCTCTCGAACTGACTGCTCCCCCGTAAATCCACGGAATGGAGTATTTCACGGCCACATCATTGATTAAATAACGGGTGGCAAAATTATCTGTTCCATCGATGATGATATTCACATCGCGCAGTAAGTCCTCGGCGTTATCCAGGTTTAAATCCGCTATGACAGCATTTATTTCAATGGAAGAATTGATTTCCCGCAGCCTTCTGTCCGCTGCTATCACTTTTGGCAGATGGCTATTTGCATCCTGTTCAGTATAAAGTGACTGGCGCTGTAAATTAGAAAGTTCAACAAGATCGCGGTCAATGATTCGTACAAAACCAACACCGGCACGGACCAAGTGGTTCGCAATAACGGTTCCAAGGGCTCCCATACCAACAATTGCCGCACGGCTTTTCAGTAATTTTTTCTGTCCATCTTCTCCTATCGGCTTAAAAAGTATCTGGCGCGAATAACGTTCCAGTTCCTTCATTTTCATCCCTCTTCCTAAAAGTCGCTTCTTCCAAAACTAAAACTTTTAATCTATAATAAAAATTTTACTAAAATTCGAATAAATATAAAATATAAAAAGGAATTTATTAGTGAAATAGCTAATAATTAATAGATGTATAAAATTTTTTTTGCAATACAAACATGAGAAAAGAAAGAGGTGTTCTGGACAGATGAATCTTGGCGGTTTTAAGAACAAAGAAATTTTAGTAGACCTATCAGCCGGCACTGTCGATTACAGAGAGTTAAACGAAGAGAATGCCCGAAAATACATCGGGGCCGCGGGCTTGGGGTAAAGTATGTCCTTGATAATGGTCCTGAGGTTGAGCCGTTTTCAGAGGAAAATATTATCTGTATCATGACTGGCCCGGTAACTGGATCCCGGTCTTCCATGAGCGGACGTCTTTGTGTCGTTACAAAATCACCGCTGACAGGAACTGTGACTGACTCACACATCGGCGGATGGACAGCTGCAAGGCTGAAATGGGCTGGTATTGATAACATCATTTTTTCCGGAAAAAGTGACAAGCCTGTTTATCTTTACATTGAAGATGGCAAAGCGGAAATTCGCGATGCATCCGCTATTTGGGGTACAAGCACAAGAGAAGCAATTAAAGTATTGCAGGATAAGTACGGCCAGGATGATTTAAGTGTTCTCACCATTGGCCAGGCTGGCGAAAACACAGTGCGCTTTGCTTCATTTATCAATGAGCATGACCGCGCTGCAGGCCGTGGCGGTACAGCAGCGGTTGCCGGCTTCAAAAAACTAAAAGCCATCGTAATCAAAGCGTCGCAAAAGGGCAATATGCCAGAGCCTGCTCTGAAAGAAGAATATAAAGAAGCAAACAAAAAAGCGGTAAAGGCCATTCTTGAAGGCGGATTAACTGCTCCAAACAAAGGCGGATTATCCGTATATGGCACGAACGTTTTAACCAACCTGATCAATGAAGTGGGAGCGCTTCCAACAAAGAACTCCCAGTTAACACATTGGGAGGAAGCTGAGAAGCACAGCGGGGAGTATGTGAACCAACATTTGCTTGTAAGGAATAATACCTGCCATGCCTGCCCTGTTGGCTGTAAAATCGAAGTTGAAGTAAAAGACGGAAAATATAAGACAAGAGTGGAAAGCATTGAGTTTGAATCCGCATGGTCCCTAGGATCAAACTGCCTATTAAGCGATGCAGAAGCGATTTCTTATATGATTGACCGCTGTAATGAATACGGTCTTGATACAATTGAGCTTGGCCATGCTTTCTCGGTCACAATGGAAGCCTATGAAAAGGCCTGATTGATGAAAAGCTCATTTGGGGCGATGCCGATAATATGATCGATTTGACAAGAAAAATTGCTTTCCGCGAAGGCTTTGGCGGTATTCTTGCTGAAGGTCCTGCGCGTGCAACTGCCCTTTGGGGAGCACCTGAGCTTTCGATGTCTGTTAAAGGCCAATCCATCCCAGCCTATGACCCACGTGGAATCCAGGGTATCGGGCTTGGTTATGCGACGAGCAACCGCGGTGCATGCCACCTGCGCGGATATACAGTTGCCAGTGAAATTGCCGGTATTCCAGAACCGACAGATCGCCTGAAGCCCGAAGGAAAAGGCGAATTGTTACGGGTATTCCAGGATATGCTTGCCTTCTCTGATTCTATGAACATCTGCAAATTCTCTTCTTTCTCTGAAAATGCAGAGCACTATGCAGAGCAGTACAGCACAATGACAGGCATCCCAATGACAGCCGACGACGTTATGAAAGCTGGAGAGCGTATTTACAACCTTGAGCGCTATTATAACAACCTGGCAGGATTCGATAAGCGTGAGGATGACTTCCTTCCTAAACGCTTCACAGAGGAGCCGGCAACAGGAAACAGCGCGGGAGCTGTCAGTCGTATGGATATCATGCTTGAAGAATATTATCAGGTTCGCGGCTGGAAAGATGGTATTGTTCCAGAAGATAAGCTTCGTGAATTGGGAATCATCAATCCAGGCCAACTCGTATAATTGAATAAAGAAAAGGCTTCTGCAATTTGTGCAGAAGCCTTTTTTATCCACCTATCCTTGTCGTTTTATAGCGATAGTTTTTAATCAATTCCTCAAGCAGGTTTTCATCCTCCGCCTCAAAACGGATTTGAACGGCATTCACTCTGAATATTTTTGTGAAGGCGATTTCCTCTTCGCTTACTATCCGCCCACTCCAGCTCTCGGCCTTATATATGTACGGGAAGGAATCGGTTATTTGGATCCCACCGAGTTCTTCAAAGTACATTCCCAGATGTGTTCGGTTTATTCCGCGGAATTCAAGGTCGCGGCTCGGCAACTCAACCACCTGCGACTGGCGGAAATAGAGCAAATTGGTCCGTTTCCTTGACCCTGGTTAAAAGCCCTTCCTCATGGACGATGTTTCTTCCGTTTACATACACATGAACAAATGGAAGCAGCTCTTTTTCAGCCGTAAATATCTCTGCCTGCAAGTCAGGAAACATCTCTACCATTTTATCCAGCACATCAATAACTCTATCCCCTTCTGGTAAAACCTCTACTTTTACCCCGCCGCAGATTTGGCGGAGATTGGCAAACACCTTTACCTGCACAGCCATCTACCCCTTTCTCCTTATTTCCATATTAAGGCGAAAGAGACAAGTTGTCACTTCCTGTTTGGGAAAGAGTGAAAATTCTATCACTTCTTATTGCGTTTTCAGACTAAGGTCCTAGGGTAAACTAGTAGCAACAACACAAGCAAGCTAGTACTGGGGGACAGTTCAATGGATTTGCATAACGGTGAATTATACTGGCCAACCACGTTAAAAAACAGGCAAAGTAATCATAAAAATCCGCCGATTGCTGCACATTATGACGTCGTCATTGTCGGGGCAGGGATGTCGGGTGCATTGAGTGCCTATACTCTTTCACAAGAAGGATTAAAAATTGCGATCGTCGATAAACAAACGGCTGCCTCGGGGAGCTCTTCGGCAAATACCGGGCTGCTTCAATTTTCAAATGACATCATGCTCCATGAACTAATCGAGCAAATTGGGGAAGAAAATGCTGTTCGCTTTTACCATTTATGCCAACAGGCAGTCGAACAGCTAGAAGAAGTATCAAAGACATTACCCGAGTCAAGTGAGTTAATCCGCAGAAAAAGTATTTGTTTTGCAAGTACAGAAGAAGATGTTAAGAAGCTGATGAAGGAATATGACGCACTTATAAAGAATAATTTTCCGGTGGAATACTGGACGAAAGAAGAACTGGAAAGCCATCTTCCTTTTTCAAAACCGGCTGCACTGATCACTTATGGTGATGCAGAAGTGAATCCGTATCTTTTCGTAAACAACATTTTCAGTTATTTAAAAAATAAAGATGTGCATTTGTTTGAGCAGGTTGAAGTAAGAAATGTACAGGAAACTAAAGATAAGGTCACAGTTGATACATCCATTGGTACCTTCTCCGCTTCGAATGTAATATATGCCACCGGCTATGAGACACCTCCGATTGGCGACAGAATCGGCGCAGATATTAACCGTTCATATGCAATTGCGACTGAGCCGATAGAAGATTTATCACAATGGGAAGATAAAATGTTAATTTGGGAAACTAAACGGCCTTACTTGTATCTCCGTACTACAACGGATGGTCGAATTATTGCCGGCGGATTGGATGAGGATGAACCAGAAGCCCCTCAAAACGAATCTTGGATTGATAACCGTGCCACCCGGCTCAAACAGGAGATTGAAAAGCTCTTTCCAATGCAGACTGTAGAGGTCGCCTATTCATGGGGAGCCAGTTTTGGAGAATCTCTTGATAATCTCCCCTACATTGGAAAGCAACCTGATAAAGGACGTATTTTTTATCTGCTAGGCTATGGAGGGAACGGGACAGTATACAGCATGCTTGGTTCCCATATACTAAGGGATTTAATTTTGCAGCGCCCTAACAAGGATGCCGAGCTGGTTAAACTGGATAGGTGAAAAGAATTCAAAAGGCCGTTCAGCTGAACGGCCTTTTGAGGTTATGATTATTAATCAAACGTTTGATTAAATTTATTTTCCTGCATTAACGGGGACTGGTTTCACTTTAACGATCCAGGACGGATATTTTTCCCGTAAAAAATCTCATCCATTTCCATCAATAGTCTTTCAGTGATTTCCTCGAGTTCTTCCGGGTCCAATTTGTCTTTTGTATAGCCAAAGAGATAATTGTTTATATCGAACTCTTTGAGCTTACATTTAGTATGAAAGATATTTTCCTGATAAACGTTCACATCGATCATATCGAATAAGCTTTTTACATCATCCGGAATATAATTCTGGATGGAACTGATATCATGGTCAATAAATAATTTACGGCCGTATTTGTCACGGGTGAAGCCGCGAACCTTATAATCGATCGACATAATGTCGGTATCAAATGACCGAATGAGATAATTGAGCGCTTTAAGCGGAGAGATTTCACCGCAGGTAGAGACATCAATGTCTGCCCTGAACGTGCTGATCCCTTCGTCTGGGTGATATTCAGGGTAAGTATGGACGGTGATATGGCTCTTATCCAGTTGCATGACCACTGAATCAGGGAGCGGTCCCGGTGATGCATCATATACCTCATTAGGAACCTCTACCACAGGTCCTTCCGAAACCAGGATCGTCACACTTGCACCCTGGGGAACATAATCCTGTTTGGCTACATTCAGAACATGGGCCCCAATGATTTCGGTAACATGTTTTAAAATTTTCGTTAACCGGTCGGCATTGTACTGTTCATCAATATATTCAAGATAAGCCTCGCGTTCCTCTTTCGTTCTCGTATAGCAAATATCATACATATTAAAGCTCAATGATTTGGTTAAATTATTGAAGCCATGCAGTTCGATGCGCTGCTCCGGAGTCAGTTTCATATGGAAATCCCCTTTATATATGTAATATTTTCGAAATGCTTCCACCACGAATAGTTAAATTTATATTACCCATTTCTTTCATATAAAAAACAGCCTTCCTATGAGGAAAGGCTGTTCCATAATTTATATAGAAATTTTATTGGTTACTTAACTGACTCGGATTTTTCCATGGGCGATTTCAAAGATGTTTCCATGTAGTTTTTACCCCATTGGTACATTGAATCCAAAATTGGCATTAGGCTTCTTCCTTGTTCAGTAAGTGAGTATTCGACCTTTGGGGGAACTACGGGATAAACCTTTCGTTCAACAATTAAGTCCTCTTCAAGTTCCCGGAGCTGGTTTACGAGCATTCTTTGAGTAATACCAGGCATGAGTGCCTTCAATTCACCGAACCGTTTTGTCCCTTCTTTTCCAAGATGCCACAAAATAAGCATCTTCCACTTCCCGCCAATGACTGAAAGGGTCAATTCCTTTTCACAATTAAACGTTTTATCCTGCATACGCGGCATCGTGATCACCTCTATCCTTATTATATCCCATAGTATACTTTTTAGCACTATGTAAAAATAAAGTGCGTACTTACAACTCAAATATCTACGTAGTATACTTGCATCTGTACCCCAAAGTTGCCTAACATTGTTAGTGTAACTGAAATCTCTATGGGTATATTACGAAAACAGATTCAACAAAAACCTTTAGGAGTGAATATAGATGGAATTACAATTAGCATTAGATTTAGTAAACATCCAAGAAGGAATAGACCTTGTTAAACAAGTTGAAGAATATATCGATGTAGTAGAAATCGGTACTCCTGTTGTTATTAATGAGGGGCTAAGAGCTGTAAAAGAAATGAAAGAAGCCTTCCCTAAGTTAAAAGTATTGGCTGACCTGAAAATTATGGACGCTGCTGGATATGAAGTTATGAAGGCATCTGAAGCAGGCGCAGACATTGTTACCATTCTTGGTGCTGCTGAAGATGAATCCATTAAAGGTGCCGTTGCAGAGGCGAAAAAACAAGGGAAAAAAATCCTTGTCGATATGATCGCTGTAAAGGATAAAAAAGCCCGTGCGAAAGAACTTGATGCATTTGGTGTAGACTACATTTGTGTCCACACAGGCTACGATCTTCAAGCAGTTGGACAGAACTCTTTCGAAGATCTTAAAGCCATTAAAGACGTTGTAAAAAATGCTAAGACTGCGATTGCAGGCGGCATTAAATTGGAAACATTGCCTGAGGTAATCAAAGCACAGCCAGATCTTATCATTGTGGGCGGAGGTATTACCGGACAAGACGATATTAAAGCTGCTGCAGCCCAAATGCAACAAATGATAAAACAAGGGTAATGCTGTTATGAATACAACTCAATATTTAGCAAAAATTATAGAAGAATTAAGCCGTTCAGCAGACTTAATAGCGAACGAAGAAGCAGAACTCCTTTTAAACGGAATTCTTGAATCAAAAAAAATCTTTGTAGCTGGGGCAGGCCGATCTGGTTTTATGGCAAAATCCTTTGCGATGCGAATGATGCACATGGGTCTGGATTCTTATGTCGTAGGTGAGACTGTCACTGCTAACCTAGAGGAAGGCGATTTATTAATCATCGCCACCGGTTCAGGTGAAACGAAAAGTTTAATTACGATGGCTGAAAAAGCAAAGAGTTTAAGTGGGACAGTTGCAGTTGTCACCATTAATCCTCAATCCACAATTGGACAATTAGCAGATACTGTGATTAAATTGCCTGGCTCGCCTAAAGATCAATCACAAAGCGATTATAAAACAATCCAGCCGATGGGATCACTATTCGAACAAACACTGCTATTATTTTTCGATGCTGTAATCCTTAGGTTCATGGAGAAAAAAGGATTGGATTCCAATATAATGTATGGGAAACACGCCAATCTCGAGTAATGACAAATGAAAAAATATACAGAAAGACCGCAAACCATTTTTTTGAAACGGTGCGGTCTTTCTGTTAGTATTTATGACTGTTATCAATTATTTTTCAAGGAGTGATAAAATGATTTCTTTGAGCGGAAAAACTGCCTTAATTACAGGAGCAGGAAGAGGAATTGGACGAGCTACTGCTATAGCCTTAGCAAAAGAGGGCGTAAATATCGGCTTAATCGGTTTGACTATGTCCAATCTTGAAAAAGCAGCAGCAGAACTTCAGCAATATGATGTAAAAATTTCAGCTGCGACTGCAGATGTATCAGACCTTGACTCAGTTCATCACGCTGTTGAGCATATCAAGACGGACCTGGGTTCGATTGATATTTTAATCAATAACGCTGGTATCGCTAAATTTGGCGGCTTTCTTGAACTGTCCCCTGAAGAATGGGAGAGCATCATTCGCGTAAATTTGATGGGAGTCTATAATGTTACCCGTGCGGTGTTGCCAGATATGATTGAAAGAAAAGCCGGGGATATCATCAATATTTCGTCCTCAGCAGGACAAAAAGGTGCTCCAGTCACAAGCGCATATAGTGCATCGAAGTTTGCCGTTCTCGGCCTGACCGAATCACTCATGCTTGAAGTAAGAAAGCATAATATTCGTGTGACTGCTTTAACACCAAGCACCGTCGCAACTGATTTGGCAATCGAGACAAATCTTATCAGCGGTAACCCAGATAATGTCATGCAGCCTGAAGATCTTGCCGAATTCATGGTTGCTCAACTAAAGCTGAATTCGCGCGTATTTGTTAAAACTGCTGGTCTTTGGTCAACTAATCCTTAGAATGAGATCGTAATAAATAAAGGGTGCCATAATATGGCACCCTTTATTTATTCAACAACTTCAAGTTTTACGTCTATATTTCCTCTGGTCGCTTTTGAATACGGGCAGAATTCATGTGCTTTATGAACAAGATCTTCCAGCTTGTCTTTTTCAATACCCTTACCTTTCACCTGTAATGTAACAGCAAGTTTAAATCCATTATCACTTTCATCTTTTAAAAAGTGTACATTCGCTGTTACTTCAGATTCAAAACTGACATGTTCTTTCTTTGCCATGAATTGAAGGGCTCCATCAAAACAAGCGGAATATCCAGCAGCGAAAAGAAGTTCAGGGTTTGCTGCCTCTGGTAATTGCTTTGCTCTTGGAGTCCCAGGCATGGCTAAATCCAATTTAATGACTCCATCAGGTGATTCTACTCGTCCTTCTCTTCCACCAACAGCGGTTGCAGTAGATGTAAATAGCGGTTTTACCATATTAATGCCCCTCCTAAAATTGAAGTTGCTCACAATTATATTGCAAACAATATAATTTAAAGGCTCTTTTCTAAAAGATTGTTGTTTTTTAAATAGGTTTTGTGTAAAGCAAAAAGTTGGTAAAGAAGTTGATTCGAGCGGAAGGTGCGAGACTCCTGCGGGAGCAGCGGGACAGGTGAGACCCCACAGGCGCTTCAGCGCCGAGGAGGCTCACCGCCCGCCCCGCGGAAAGCGAGCATCCTGGAGCGGAAATCAACCACACTTCTCTTTTTGTAAATAGCAACAATGTTTACGAAAACAGCCAATTTAAAAGAACACTTTTTTGCTCTATCGTTTATTCATTTCCCTAAAAAAAAGGTTCTATTCTTATAAATGTATTATTCTTTTACTAGCTTTTATGGGAAAGTCCCATATATTCAAAAAGCCTGCAGGCTGTCCAATTAGAGGACACGCCTGCAGGCTCTTTATTAACTCACACTAAATTTCTCTATTTCTTTTTGCAAATCATAAGCGAGTTCTCTTAAGGAATGTACTGATGCTGAAATCTCTTCCATGGAAGCATTCTGTTCTTCAGCCGATACCGCAACCTGTTGGGTATTTTGTGCTGACTGATTGGAAATGGCAGAAATCTCATTCATTACATTTACCATTTCTTCCGCTCCAGCATTAACTTCTTCCACTACAGCCGACACCTCTTGTGCCTGAAAAGAAATCTCATTGACCATTTCCAATATTTCTTTAAAGGCCTTACCGGTCTCATTTACTTTTTGAATCCCATTTCGGACAAATTCATTTCCTTCCTTCATGGATCCTATGACATTCACGATTTCCTTTTGAATCAGTGCAATAATATCACGGATAGAATCTGTGGCCTTGCTGGATTGTTCCGCTAATTTCCGGACTTCATCCGCGACCACCGCAAATCCTTTTCCATGCTCGCCCGCTCTTGCGGCCTCAATGGCAGCATTGAGCGCGAGTAAATTGGTTTGTGCTGAGATTTGGGAAATGACATCAACAATTTGCCCAATTTCCTTAGACCTTACACCCAGTTCATTGACAATGTCGGTTGTTTTTCCTACATGCTTTTGAACCTGATTGATTTGATCCACCGTTTCCAAGGCAATCGTATTCCCAGAATCAGCCATTAGATTGGTCTTCACACTTAGATCAACTACAGCTTGGATAGATTTCGCCGCTTACTCCATCCCGTTAGAAATCTCTTCAACGACCTGATTTGCCTGGACAGAGTGCTTTGCTTGCCTTTCAGATCCAACCGCGACCTCATATATGGACGAAGAAATCATTTCTGCAGCATGGCTGGTTTGTTCTGAGCTCGCTAGTAGCTGTTCGGAGGCTGAAGCGACCATTTGCGAACTTGATCGGATCTGCCGAATTAAATTGGCAAGGCTCGTTCCCATTGCATTAAAGGATTGGGCAAGAACTCCAATTTCATCTTTGTTTTTAACCTGGACGAGATCCATGGTAAGGTCTCCGCCTGCTGCCTGCTGCAGATTTTTCGTCACCCAGACTAGCGGCCTGGAAATCATGCGGGCTACGATAAATGCGACAGCCAATCCAAGAATGATGGCCAAAACAAGAATAATAGAATTTAATGCCGTCCCAGTCTTTAAAATCGTATCCCCATCTGCACTGGCTTGTTTTGCACCATCATGGTTCATCTTAACAAGTAAACGGAGGTCAACCTGCATATCTTTATAAGCCTTGTTAGCTTTATCAATTGTATCGAGAAGTAAGGCGGCATTTTCTTCTCCTGCCCCAGTAACGACATTCATTTCCCTGCCTTCACTGAGAAAATCCAGGTGAATGGACTCATATGTATGCCATTTTTTCTTTAATTGTTCAAACAGTGTTCTTTCTTCTTTGGAAGCAATCGTTTTTTCGTAATTTTTAAAGCTTTTGTCAATCTCAGCAAAGGTATGGTCCATTTCAGTTTCTAGTGCTTGAAGCTGCTGTTCATCTTCCTGTAAAACAAACTTAAACTCCATTGCACTAATATGCTCTGTCAGATAACTGATATTATTGATCTCTTCTACACCAGGCAGCCAGGTTTCTGTTATTTCCTGTGATTTATCATTAATCTGATTCATACTCCAAAAGGAAACACTGCCTAAAGCTCCCATCAGAATAAGAACGGCAAGAAAACCTGTATATAGCTTCCTTTGTACAGAAAAGCTGCGTTTCTTCATGTTTATAACTCCTTCACTGCTATTTTCAATTAGCCCGCTCAAATCACTATTTATATCGGTATATTTTCCTAGAAGTAAATAGAAACTGAAAAACTTTTTAGAAAATTACAAACAATTTTATTAAATCTCATAAAACTATTAAAAGGAAGCACTTGACGAAAGTGCTTCCTTTTTATTCAGGTTTAGCTTAATGCAGCCTTAGAGCCAGAGGATTGGTTGACAGACCCCTTAGCTTTTTGCCCAAATAAAAATCGCAAAATATTTATGTTCCTTATGACAAAATGATAGGAAAGCAAAATAATTGTTAATGAAATACTGGCTAAAAACAATAGCTTCAAGTATACCTGCCATTGCCAATCGTGGATCCAATAGCCGACCATAACGAGGATAGGCTGATGCAGCACATAAAAGGGCATAGCGGCCTCGCTGCCATACTTTAAGAAGCGATTAGATTTAGATAAAAATTTATCGGCTAAGTAAAAAATACACATTAACAAGCTCCAGCCATTCAAGACATGAACGGCATAAAAAAGAACATCACTGAAAGAACCTGGGGAGGGAGTGCCCTTCATAAACCAGAGAATATAAAAAACTGTAGTACAAAGTGCCATGACCGTATGCAGTTTTATGCTTTTATGTAGAGCATCCTTAAAGCCCTCGCTAGAAAAAAAGTAATAGCCATAAATAAAGATAAGCAGATAAAAGAGGATATCCCAGCCGCCTAACCCTATTGTATGGATAAATCCTGCAAGGAAAAGCAATGCAGGCATTGCAATGAAATGGACTGTTCCAAATTTAATTTTTCTTTTAACTTTAATAAATAAAAGCAAAGTTAAAAATGAGAATATTAATAGCACAAATAAATACCATAGGTGAAGCCCAACAAAAGAAAAGTTCCCGGTTCCCCCAATATCTAAATACAAGCCATCAAAATAATGAGGCAAAAATCCCAAAAATGATCCTTTAAATTGATGGTGTGTTATTCGTTCAATATAGACCTGTGGAGGTGACAAAATAAAGATTCCAAATAATAGCGGAACTCCAAGCCTGGTCAATCGTTCTTGTACAAATTGTCCTACCCCCCGCTTCCTTAAAGCATAAAAAGTGCTTATTCCTGATACAGCAAAAAATATAGGCATAATCCATGAACCAACAAAAAGTGAAAACACTAAAATGCCTCTCGTATCTATCGCATTGTTCTTGACATGCCAGGGGAACGGATTAAAAAACATCGAGCAATGATAAAAAAATACAACTGCTGTGGCAAGAACTTTGATCCAATCCATATCGTACTGCCTTTTTTGCACTTCCATAATTCATCTCCTCAATGATTTTGCAAGGTCCTCATTCACACTTGTGGAATTTGTTCATCTAAGTGTTATTGTGAATTCCAATTCTTTTTCCGCAAAACAATACCCCTAATTATCCACTCGTTACAAAATATTACACAATCTATGTATTCTTCACTTCGATTTTTTATCCTCCTTTTCTCCCATTACTACAAAAAAATGCCGAGCCAGTGGGGACCTGACTCGACATTTTTACTTTAATATTTTAATGGATTGGACAGATCCACTTATTAAAATTATAAGCTCTTTAAAGCGTCGGCAAATCTTTTAATTCCTTCATCTATGGTTTTCTCGTTTTCCCGTGCGAAGGTAAAACGAAGATAATTCTTATCTGAACCTAATATTGAACCTGGAACATAAATGACTCCTCTTTTAATGGATTCTTCCAATAATTGCAGATCATTCATTTCTTTTTTTACCCTGCACCACAAATGGATTCCCCCATCTGGTTTATAAAAGTCTACCTGATCTTTTAAATAAAAGTGAAGACTTGAGACGATTTGGTCCCTTCTCTTTTTTAGCTGCTCCCTTAAAAAATTGATATGCGAATGAAAATAATTAGAATCCAAAAAATCGTTAGCAATCCATTGCGTAAAAGTTCCATGGCCAAAGTCAACTTGTTGTTTAGCGTCAGATAGCCTTTCAATAACCGGCTTTGGACCAATAATCCAGCCAATCCTTAAACCTGAGGCAACAATTTTGGACAAGGAGCTAATATATAAAACATTACCGTGGCTATCCATTGATTTCAGGGTAGAAATTTCTTCACCCTTAAAGGAAGTGAGGCTATAGGGATCATCTTCAATTACCGGGATTCCATGTTCAGAAGAAATTTCAAGTATTTTTTTTCGCCGATTCATTTGCAGAACTGTACCGGTTGGATTTTGAAAAAAAGGATTCAAAAATATCATTTTGATACGATGTTTTTTGTGAATTGAAAGTAAATCACCGGGATTAATACCGTCTTTATCTACAGGTAAATGAAAGGTTCTAAGCCCCGCCGATTGGAATATGGGAAGACTATAATTATAGGATGGATCTTCTAACGCCACTGCATCTCCGGGCTTTAGCAAACATTGGACTACTAGGTGCAGAGCTTGTTGAGCTCCGGAAGTAATAAGAATGGATGCCGGGCTGGTAGCAATATTTCGATACTGCTTCACATGCCTAGTTATCGTTTCCCTAAGAATGGCATTACCCTGTGGATGGTCATACCCTAAACTCCCCGCAAATGATCTCTCAGTAATCATTTCACGTAAAGAATGGATTGGAAAAAGATCTTCGGATAGCTCTCCGCTAGCAAGGTTTATGAGATTTTGTTGTTCCATTTCTTTACGGATTCGTTGAGTCACAGGTAAATTGGGCAAAAAAGAGCCTGCCTCAATATACCGGTTCCAACTGGGTATACGTTTTTTAGTAATTCCCCATACATCCTTACTAATAGTCGTTCCGCTTCCTTTTTTACGTTCAATAAATCCATTAGCCTCTAATTCATCATAAGCTGCAACCACGGTGCTTCGGTTAACCTGCAATTCTGCGGCCAATCTTCTTTCAGATGGCAAAGGTTTATCAGGAGGAAAAGTTCCATCGGCAATTCCTCTCTCAATATATTCAGATATTTGTTTGTATAATGATTTCTTGGAGCAGCGATCCAATATCAAATCCATAATTAACATCCCTTAATATTCTTTAGGTATTTTTTAGAAATTATATGTATTATTTATAAAATATTATAATACTTTTTCTTATTTACCAAAAATACCAGTGCTATTGGATGGTGAAATTTAATCTAAATTGGATGGTTCATTTTCTTATTTTTCTATGTAAGATAGAAGAAAAACGATTTAATAACGTGCTTAGAACAGGGTTTGTTATTAACTTTTCGCGAAGCTTGCTTGAAGGTTTTAATTGTGTTTAATGGAGGTTGTTTTATGAGTTTTGCTATGGTTCTAGTCATCCTCATCCTCTTATCATCGCTGATCGGCACATTGGTGCTTACAGGCAAAAAGGATGATAATTACAAAACGTCTGCAAAGCAAAATACATTAAGATTAACAGCTATTTATTTGTTTCTCATAATTTGCTCACTTGCAGGTTTGGCCTGGTATATAAATAGTAACTGAAACAGAACATGCAAAAAAGCCGACATTTTTTTAATGTAAGGCTTTTTTTTATAAAGACTATGTTAAAGCTCAATGGTGATTTTGACACTGTGTTGATTGGAGCGGAAGGTGTGAGCTCCTCGAAAATGCTATCGCATTTCCTTCGTGCGGTGTTGAATCAACGAAGCGGATTCAACGTCCAGCGGGAAAAGCAGGTCAAGGGAGACCCTGCAGGCGCAAAGCGCCAAGGAGCCTTCTGTACTGCCCACGCGGCGGTGTGCGTCTGGAACTGGCAAGATTAATAAAGCTTTTATAAAAAGGAATCGCTCTGGTCTTTATATAAAAATAATATTGACACATTACAATACAAATTATATCATTTGTATGTACAAACAAACAAAATTGATTTGATATTTATAATAAATAAACCATTTTGCCAAAAGGAGAAATTCAAATGAAATATAAACTATTAGGAAGAAGCGGTTTAAGAGTATCAGAATTAGCATTAGGCACCATGACATTTGGGGAAGATTGGGGCTTTGGAGCATCCAAGGAGGAAAGCCGGAAAATCTTTGATGTCTTCGCTGAAGCCGGCGGAAATTTTATTGATAGTGCTGTTAACTATACAAATGGAACAAGTGAAAAATATGTTGGTGAATTTATCCGCGAACAACGTGAACAATTTGTTGTGGCAACCAAATATACACTGAATACCCGTCCTAACGATCCGAATGGCGGTGGCAACCACCGAAAAAACCTTGTTCAATCCGTTGAAAAGAGTTTAAAACAGCTGCAGACAGATTATATTGATTTACTTTGGCTGCATGCCTGGGACTTCATGACACCGGTCGAAGAAGTCATGCGAGCGCTTGACGATTTAGTCCGATCTGGAAAAATCCTTTATGTCGGAATATCTGATACCCCAGCATGGATCGTTTCACAAGCGAATACACTTGCCTCTCTTCGTGGCTGGACGCCTTTTATCGGATTACAGGTTGAATATAATTTATTGCAGCGCACACCTGAAAGAGATTTATTGCCTATGGCACGCTCTCTAGATATCGGTGTTACGGCTTGGGCACCAATGGCTGGAGGAGCACTAACAGGAAAATATAATAATCCTTCAGCTGACAAAGGAAGATTGTCCCCGCAGAGTGCACGATTAAATGAACGAAATCGTGCCATTGCTGCAGCCGTTGAAGAAATTGCCAAAGAACTTGAAGTATCTCCTGCTCAGGTCGCATTGAATTGGGTTCGCCAGCAAGCAGGTACAGTCATTCCTCTAGTCGGCGCAAAACGAGCAGAACAAATGAAAGACAACCTTGGCAGTTTAAGCTTCCAGCTAGCAGAAACACATCTTCACCAATTAAATGAAGCAAGCAAAATCGAACTTGGCTTCCCTCATGATTTCCTTGCTTCTGAGCCTGTACTAAATGCCATCCATGGTCAAACGTATGGAAAAATCGAAAAGAAAATGAAGTAATCCAGGATCAGAGAAGGCTTAGGCACCTGCCTAAGTCTTCTCTTTTAAAAGAAAAAACATATTAGAAAAAGGGGAGAAATCAATGAAAGGTAAAATTTGTTTAATAACAGGCGGCAACTCAGGTATAGGTAAAGCAACAGCCATCGAATTAGCAAGAAAAGGGGCGACTGTCGTTCTGTTGTGCAGAAGTGAGGAACGGGGTCAAAAGGCGGTTCAAGAGATTATCGAACAAACAGGTAACCAACAGGTTGATCTGCTCCTGGCTGATTTATCCTCTCAGCGTTCAGTTAAGAATGCTGCAGAACAGTTTAAAAATAAGTATAACAAGTTAGACGTATTGATCAACAATGCTGCGGTCTTTTTATCAAAGCGTTCCGAAACAGAAGATGGCATTGAAACGACGTTTGCCACTAATTATCTTTCCCACTTCCTGCTTTCACACCTGCTTATGGATGTACTTGAAGCAAGCGGTGAGGGAAGGATTATCAATGTTGCGTCCAAACATAATGGAATCAAAATGAACTTTGATGACCTGATGACCAAACAAAATTACGCGTTTTTCAGAGCTGTTGGTCCGACAAAGTTAGGATTAATTTTGTTTACCAAGGAGCTTTCAAAGCGCCTTACTGGCAAGCCAGTTACCGTCAACAGCCTGCATCCTGGAATTATCCGTTCAAATCTAATGCATGATATGCCCTGGATTCTTCGGACAATATTCAAGACATTCTCAGCTGATTCGAAAAAAGGAGCTGCAACACCTGTCTATCTAGCTACTTCCCCGGAAGTCCGCGGTGTAAGCGGAAAATTCTTTGTGAACTGTAAAGAAGCGGATACAACTGCAGCAGCAAATGATCCGGAAGCAGCCCGAAAATTGTGGGATATAAGCATGGGCTTAATCAAGCCAGGTATCCTTTAACCTAAATTCTGCTGTATAATCAGTTAACTTGTTATATTTGAAATCCTCCTTATTTTAAAAAGGGGGATTTTATTTATTTTGGCGGCTGTCATCAAAATGTGCAAAGGTCGGTAGTAAATTTGTGGGGTTGGTCGGTAATTTAGAAAATCTGGTCGGTATTCAGATAAAATAGGTCGGTAACAGGATGAAATCGTTGGTAAAATTGCAAAGCAGGTCAGTAAACTATATGAAAGGGCCAGCTAATGTGGATACATGATTTTAAGTCAAGATTAGCGTGTGGATAAGTAGGTTTATCCACTCTTTTTGTTAATAAAAACACAGCAAATGTTAATAACACTGAGGTTAGTTCATTAATTAAGCATTTTGCAGGATTTTTTAATAGAAAATGGTTTCTTTCGGGTCGAATGATAGGCAAAGAAAAAGCCATCGAGAATTCAATCCCAATGGCCCTTCCTTTCTATTTAACAACGATTATATTTAGGTCTGCCTATTGTTTCAGGTTCTTAGTCATTTCTTGTATTCCAGAAGAAGACTAAAATCTTAATTGAGGAAGAGGCATAGTATTTCGGATATTTTTGCATGTACAAACAAATCAAATCCAGGGAAAACTTATTTATGTTTTTCTAATTCAACCGCTGCAAGATAGGTTTGATTGGTTAATTCTTTCGCTGCTTCTGGTCCTAATATGTCAGAGTATCGCTTAGATAGATTTTTCCAGCATTCTTTGATTTCTGCTTGAATTCCTATACCTTTTTCAGTAAGGAACACTAACGTTAATTTACCTTCATTTTTTCTCTCTACCAATTTCTTCACTTCTAATTTATCAACGAATCTTGTGGTAGTAGATGGAGCAATATGCAGCGTATTGCTTAACTCTGACTGAGTGATGCCTGGGCGGTCTTTTACAGCCATTAATAAAAACGCATAGGTCGGAGAAAGGCCGATCTGGGCAAATTCTTCCTCTGCCATTTTATTCATTAACCTTGCCAAATGATTTGCTGTGAAATACAAGCATTGACAAAAGTACTGTTCCATTTATTTCAACTCCTAGTTCATGACAAACTAACAAATATTATCTCATTTATATTATAACATATGCTTCATTTTCTAAATGAGATAAATCTCAGTCAATCCAATGATGTATAGAACAAGACTTCTACCTAATATCTGAAAAAACAAGAGCAGGGCCCTTTAAAGGTGATCCTGCTTTTCTTTCCCTATGCGTTAACTGGTTTTAATGTAGAAAGTACCTGTTTGACCTCATTCAGCATGTTTTGACGATCTTCGTCTGAGACAAATGGCACTGAATGGAAAAATGAATGTGCTACAGTTTCAATTCCAACGAAGGCTAAAGTACCCATTTCTATGCTAATTTGTAAAGGTGAAATCAAGTTGTATGCTTCTAAACTATCTTTTGGCTGGCCTGTTGTTTGGAAAATAATTGCTTTTTTTCCAGATAACAATCCTTCCGCACCTTTTTCGGTATATTTGAATGCAAATCCATTTGTAAACACGCGGTCAATATATCCTTTTAACATGGCTGGCATGTTCGTCCACCATGTTGGATAGATAAAGACAAGCTGATCTGCCCAAGAGATAGCATCTTGTTCTGCTTTAATATCTGCTGGAGTTTGATTTTGAGAAAACTGAACAAAATCTTCTCCTGACAAAATTGGATTGAAGTTCAATTCATATAGATCACGAACTTTAACCTCATGTCCTTTTGAAGTCAACTCGTTTACTACTGTTTCTTTAATGGCAGCATTAAAGCTTGCTGGGTTTGGATGTGTGTATATAACTAAAGTTTTCATTTTCATCTCTTCCATTCTTTTCTTGAGGTTTATTAAACTAAATGAAGGTTCTAAGATTTATTCGTTTGAAGACCGATTAGCGGCCTGCACGTAAATTTGGATTGGTTACATAAGCAGCGAGTGCTTCTGTGCTCTCTTGAAGTCTTTCTTCGTTTAATGTCATCATTCCTTGTAAAAGGAATGATGGCAAGAAATGCATTCCAGACAGGTTTGCTGTTGCTTGAAGCGGGCGAGTTAACTCACTCATTGAATAGCTATTGTAACCTCCAGCCTGGTAAGCTTCAGCTGGACCGCCAGATGAGATTGCCAGCATAAACTCTTTTCCGTGTAATTTGTTTCCTTCTGACCCGTAGGCAAAACCATATGTTAAAACGACATCCTGCCATTGCTTTAATAAAGCTGGTGTGCTGTACCAATAGAATGGGAATTGCAGAACAATGCGATCATGCTCTAATAATAACTGCTGCTCTTTTTCTACATCGATCTCAAAATTTGGGTAAAGTGCATATAAATTGTGAACCGTTACATTCTCTTCCTGTTGAAGACGGTTCATCCACTTTTTATTTACTTTCGATCTCTCAAGGTTTGGATGTGCAACAATGACTAAAGTTTTCATTTTTATCACCTTTCTGTTATAACTCATGTTGTTTGTACACACAATAATATAAGAATGTTTTCAATTGTTTAATTTAATAAGGGGGCACCTAGAATTTCTAGAAATACCTCTTTATCTTTAAATTAAGCTTATATCTTTGAAGACTCAAGAACATGACTTACGTATGCTTTTGCATTTTCCGCAAGTTCCTCATCTGAAATATGCATCACGCCATTCAGTACAAATAATGGCATAAATCGGGTACCAATGAGATTGCTCGTCTGCTGTAAAGGAGTTGTTAAGGTCTCCATGGTAAAATTATTGTAGCCAGTCTGCTGATATGAATCTTCACGCCAAAGGTTGAAATTGCAAGACCTAGTTCTTTGCCGTGAAGCTTGTCGCCGCCTTCTCCGTATGCCCAGCCGTAGGAAAGGACTTCATCCTGCCACTGCTTCAACAATGCAGGAGTGCTGTACCAGTAGAATGGGAATTGAAGGATAATCCGATCATGGGACGCTAACAGGCTTTGTTCTTGTTCAACGTTTATTTTTCCATCTGGATAGGCTTGATAAAGAGTATGAATCGTAATTTCTTCGTGTTTTTTCAATTCCTCCATCCAAGTTCGGTTAATTCTTGACTGCTCCAGATTAGGGTGAGTAATAATAACTAGTGTTTTCATAAGTAAGTCTCCTCTTCTTCTCAATATTTCTTTTTAGTTTTTGTGTTTTGCTTTGTTCCATTCAAACAAATTCCTGGTTTTTTTATGATAAACTTTCAAATGTCACTCGCTTTGGCCTACCAGGCGATTTCCTTGCGATCTCTAAAAAACTTTCCGGTTCTTCCAACATTTCCCGTTGCCAGCCATACTGCAGTATCGGCCCTTCTGCTACGGAACGTGGGGCACTTAACCCGCCCATATCCGTGCGGACCCATCCCGGGCACATAGAATTAACTAAAACACCTTTTCCCTGCAATTCATCTGCTAATTGAATTGTCAAAGCGTTCAGCGCTGTTTTAGAGAATGAATAAGATGGACTCCATCCCCCCAATTCGTGTATAGCCCCCATTCCGCTTGAAACGTTCACAATCCTGCCATCCCCGCTTTCTTGAAGCGAGGTAGCCAAAGCCTGTGATAAACGAAGTGGTCCGTATACATTCGTCTCCATTGTTTTTCTAAAAGTATCCAAACTGGCTTCCAGGACATTTTTGTTGCCATCAATGGAAATTCCCGCATTATTAATCAATATATCGATAGATCCAAACCGTTCCTTTAAATATAAAGCAAGCTGCTGAATACTCGATTCATTCGTCACGTCAAGGGAATGAAAATGCACATCCAATCCTTCCAGCTTTAATTGCTTGAATGCCTCTTGTCCCTTTTCCTTATCACGCGCAGTCATGACTACTGTCACTCCAAGCTGTCCGAGCTGCCTTGATATTTCGTAACCGATTCCTCTATTAGCACCTGTTACGACGGCGATTTTTTGTTTCATTCCATTCTTCCTCCTTTATCTTTTATTTCAGGAAACAAGAACATTGCCTTACTTTATATTTCTATTTAACTTTATAGTTGTTTGTACATACAAATAATAATAAAAAATTAATCTAATGTCAATTATTTTTTAAAGAAAACTCACCGATTGGCGAGCCTTAAGGCGAAGACAGAGGGGTAGTTGCACTTATGCGCATCAGAATTTATGGAAATAAATTCTGATTAGCTAAAAAGAGAGCGCTCCAGTATTCGCGCCTCTTCGGTAAATAAGAAGTAATATTATTGTGTGGGCATCCCTTCTGCATTCTCTGCTTGATCGGTGCTTGCTTTCTGCTTTTTCTTTCTGTTTCGAAAAAAAGCGATGATAAGCAGCATCATCGGTATAACAATTTGAAATGGCCAATGCAAATAAATTGGGACAATGTTCAAGCCTTCTTTAATATGTTCAGCATAGTTGGAGGCAATAGTAATCGACGAAAATAAAATAATGAAGCCGATTGGAAAGCTTAGCTTGCTTTGATTCTTTAAATTAAATAAATCAGTAGCTCCCACCACGGCAGCATAAAAGTAAAGAGTTATTTTGAAAAACCCGCCAATCACAAGGTAGAGCATAAAAAATACATCGAGCCTTTCAATAAAATTCATCAGCTCAATTTTAGCTATTGTGCTTAGCAATGGGAAAGGAGAACGGATAATAAGATCTGTCCCTAACGAGGTAATATTGATAATGGTTGTTATGGTGATATTTATACCTGCTAAAACCATTCCCCCAAGACATACCATTTTCGCCTTATTTGGTTCATTTAAGGTCGGAAGTATCATCGTAAAGATGATCATTTCTCCAAATGGAAAGGTTATCGTTTCACCCAAGGTTTTCTTAATCACCGGCATAATGCCATTTTCCAGTATCGGTTTCAGGTTTTCCAAATGGATTAGTCCCGAAAATACCACTAGAAGAAAGCCGGCTATTGCCATTAAATAGACGATCATAAATAACAGCTCACCCACTCTGGCCAATACTTCAAGGCCTTTATGGATGGCATAAATTACAGTCAGGATCATAAGGGTATTTATAATAAACAACGGAGTATTCGTATAAATCGTTGTTGTTAAGAGCTCACCGATATCACGTGTTACCCTTGTTGCGCAATAAATAAAATAGACGATATATAGAAAACCGAGGATACGCCCAATAAATTTCCCTGTAATTTTTTGAACATAGCCTGTCAGGGGAAGATCTGGATAATAGCTGAATAATCGATGATAGACGAGAAACAGCAAAATTCCGCCTGTCAACCCGAGAAGAACAGCCATCCACGCGTCCTGTTTTAACCCAGAAGCAATTCCAACTACAATGGCGCTGCCCATCTCATATAAAAATACGAGGACAAACAATTGGAATGGTTTGATTTTTATTATGTCCATCTGCACACTTCCCCTTCTTAAGGGTATTAATTATTCAATTCAAGCCAAAACGGGTTTGTCCGGATTCCGCTTCGGCGAAGATAGGCATCCACTTTAACCGTTACCGATAAATTTGCAAAGTGATCATCCCAGTTTTTCTTCATACTCCTCCATGCCTTAGGATCGGTACGATGAACGACATCTCCAAAACCAAAAATATCACTTTTTTGTTTTTGGGCAGCTTTTATTGAACCGAGAACTTCCTTTTGAATGGCTTTTTCCATTTTCTTTTCAATTTTTCCGATCATGTCAGGATCTGTCAATTTAACTGCAGTATCCGCCTGGCTAATATTCCCTTCCTCTTCAATCGCTATATGAATAGCAGCCTTCCATTTTTGACAGTGGCTGATACCTTGGATTTAGCCCGAATTGAAATTAAACTAATCGCATTGTGTTTTCCATTCCAGTCGATGTTTATATCCGTTCCCTTAATTTTGTCCAGAACCCATACGACTCCACGGGCTTTTTTACCATCGATCCACCCTATCAATTTGCCCTTTTTAAAAATAGCCAGTCCATCTGTTTTAATAATTACATCTGGAATAGTAGAATCTAAATTTGCTTTATTCTTCCCATGGCTCTTTTTTCCCACTAATTGAAAACCATTGGCAATAGTTACTTTTCCGCTGCTTACGATACTGCTGATCACGTCATCAACGGTTACCTTAATGTTTTCCCCTAGCATATTTTCGGTTACTTGCAGGGATTTGGTGATATTATTGACCGGCAATTTATCAAGAATAGTAAGCGTAGAAAGCATCGTTTCAGCGGTCGTGCCCCTGGCAATAACCAGCTGGGTTGTCGTCCTAAAAACCGGATCCCTGTCCAATGCATCCAATATATTTAAAATTCCTTCCTCCGCAGCGAGCTCTTCACTAATTACGACTACATTGGTGTGAGCATAATATAATTGCCTCGAAAGCTTTTTTGTTGCATTCCTAGCCGCATCGGTTAAATTTTCTCCTGAACTTTTGTATACCGCAATTGGAACGCCGCCTCCCCCGCCCATTTGTCCGGTTGAAACATTTCCGGGATTGACAATTTGAAAGGTAACCTTATATCCCTGGTCATTTTCACCCCGGTCGACCCCCAAGGCCATCACAAAGGCCAAATCTGTCAATTCCTTTTGATTCCAGCAGCCACCGAGGAATGGAATAATGATAAGGATAACCAAAAAGCATGTAAATTTTCTTTTCATCATTGATCACCTTTTTTGGGAGAGGAGGAATCCTGCTCATTTTCTTTAGGCGGACCCGGTTTTTGGCTTGTTCCCGTCCTTGTCATATTTCCTTTACCGATTAAATGTGGTCTATCTTTAAATGCAAAGATCGGAAAACGTATTAATGCGTCCTGCTGGTTCTGTATATTGAATGGTGCTAAAGGTGACATATACGGAACCCCAAATGAACGCAGCGAGCACAAATGAAGGAACATAAAAATAATCCCTAATGATATTCCATAAAAACCCAGTACGGTCGCAATACCCATTAGTACAAAGCGAAGCAATCTTGCTGAAATGGCCATTGCAAAAGAAGGTGTTGAAAAGTTTGCAATCGCCGTCATCGAAACAACGATGACCATAACAGGAGAGACAAATCCCGCCTGGACGGCTGCCTGGCCGATTACTAATGCTCCAACAATAGAAACCGCCTGACCGACTGCACGTGGAAGCCTTACGCCTGCTTCCCTTAAGATTTCAAATACCACTTCCATGATCAGGGCTTCCACAAAAGCGGGGAAGGGAACATTCTCACGTTGTGCCGCGATGGCAAGGGCCATTGTTGTCGGTATCATTTCCTGATGAAAGGTGGTAGCCGCAACATATGTCGCCGGTCCTATTAGCGCAGTAAAAAAGGACAAAATTCTTAGCAGTCGAATCCCGGTGGAAATATCAAATCGAAAATAATAATCATCCGGCGCCTGGAAAAACTGAATAAAAAGAGCCGGTGCTGTAATCACAAACGGTGTGCCATCCACCAAAATTGCTATCCTGCCTTCAAGCAGCTGTGACGTCACTACATCGGGCAGCTTTCTGTGTGGTAGGTAGTTGGAAAAGTGGTCCACGTTTGGTCTTCAATTAATTGTTCGATATATCCTGAGCCAAGAATGGCATCAATATCAATTCGATTTAATCTTGTTCTAACTTCCTCAACGATTTTCTCATTGGCTATCCCTTTGATATACATAATTCCAACATCTGTTTGCGAAACCCTCCCAATTTTCATTGATTCAAGCCATAAATTCGGACTTTTAAGACGGCGTCTGATCAAAGAGGTATTGGTTCGAATAGATTCGGTAAATGAATCCTTTAGGCATCGTATGGATAGCTGGGTAGAAGGTTCGGTAATAGCCCTCTTTTCACCTCCCCTTGTACTCCCGCTAATTGCTTTATTAAAACCATCCAGGAAAATGATTGTATCCCCGGATAAGAATAACTCGTATAATTTCTTCCAATCCCTCACCACTTGAATATTTCCAAGCGCAACTGCTTTTTCAAGCATAAACGTAAAAGGTTCACTTATTTCATTTTCTACATTTGGTTCCATTAAAGATTCAAGGACAAAATCGCTAATCATTTTACTCTCAGCCAGTCCATCAAAGTAAGCGAGTGCGCCTTTATGGATACCAAGCCTAAATTCGCGAATCACAACATCCGTACTGTTTCCCAGTTCTTCTTTGATCCTGTTAATATTGTCATGATAATCCCTTAGTATTGGCAACTCTTCGGGTTTCCCCGGATCTTCTTTTTGACGGATATTATCATCCTGTCTCTCTTTTTGTTCTTTTGCAAAAATTTTAGACAAAAACGACATCATTCCCGCCTCACTTTTAGAAGATTTCAGCCTCTTTCCAATAGTGGTTATACTATCCAAAACATTTTATTTTATCCAATTTTTATAAGCTCTTTTATTCAAATATATATAATGAAAAAACAGACCTTGGAAAGACCCGGAATAATGAAATGAAGAAACAAGAACAATAAAGATAAATTCCTTCCTGAAGGTGAAGCAGGTGAAAATACTATTTGTGACGATGCTATTGGCGGTTTCCGTCTTGGCAGTAATCATCTCATTGGATCTCATTATGGGGGTAAGTTTTTCCGGAGTTATTTGGAAAGCAATTAATCCTTTTCGTGTAATGGAACCTTCCGAATATACAGTTGTATTTATGTTCATCATCTTTTTAGGTATCTATTTTCTAAAAACGTATCTCAATAAAAAGAGCAGCAACAATTCTCCGACGAAATAGATTTTACTCAGGGGATCATGATGGACAAAAACTTGCAGAGGAAGCAGAAAAATGTCCATCATAACCTCCATGAAGGACAAACACTTGCAGGGGAAACGCAAAAATGTCCATCATAACCTCCATGATGGACAAAACCTTGCAGGGAAAGCGGAAAAATGTTCATCATAACCTCCATGACGGACAATATCTCGCAGGGGAATCCTCAAAAATTTCTTTCGTACCTTAATGAAATTTCAAAGTGAATAGAGTTGTAGAAAATGTATGAATAATGTATGAATGACCTATAAGTCTGAATGTATTTTGAAAGTTTTACACCTCGATCCTGATATTCATGAACCCATTCCTTCAAAATATCTCATCTATACGTTCTGTGAATTTTTGTGTTATATATGAATAATAGTAAAATATATTCCTATTTTTAGAAAAGAAAGGAATTTACAAATGGATCAAATTGACTTTAAAATACTTGAGCTATTAAAAGAAAATTCACGAAAGCAATGGAAGGAGATAGGCGAGTCTGTTCATATGACCGGGCAAGCCGTAGGCAACCGAATCCATCGTATGGAAGAAGACGGCATTATTGAAAAATATACAATAATAATGAATGAGATGAAGATAGGGAAAAGCATTCAAGCGTTTGTAACGGTTTTTATGAAAACGACCAATCACACTGAGTTTCAACAATTTCTAAGGAATCATCCTAATGTCTCAGAAGCACACAGGGTCAGTGGTGAAGGCTGCTATTTTTTAAAGGCAAGCCTTTCATCTCAAGAGGAATTAAATAAAGTCTTAGATGAAATATTAAAATATGGAAATTACCGTGTGAATCTATCAATTGGAAAAATTGTTTAACATACTTCTTTTATCAAAATTAAGTTGACTTGAAATGGTTGCTACGAGAACAATAACAATTCCTGTCATTTGCATTCGATTTAACACATCGTGAAAGAACAGCATTGAAAATAACATTGATGTAATCGGTTCGATTATACTAACAATGGCGCTATTTGTAGCTCCAATCAGCTTGACTCCATTGAAAAAGAAAACGATTGGAATAACGGTCGATGCGATAGAGAGGGCCGTAATGATAGCCCATCCTTCCATTGAAACATGAGGCGAGACCTGATGCCGCGAAATTCCGATGAAAAGCAAGGTTAATCCTGATGTCAGACAGATCATAGTGGAACTAACTACAGAAGGGATATCTTTGATGAAGGTGTCGCTAATAAAAATAAACAGGCTATAAATTAATCCTGCACCAAAGGCAAAAACGAGACCAATAATCTCTATTTCACCTCCACTATAAATACTTATAAATAATCCAAATAAGCAGATTAAAAGGATTCCAGCCTTTGATAATTTAAAATCTTCATGTCTGCTTATGATTGAAATGACATATGTCAACAAGGGATAGGCGTAAAAAATTATCGTTGCAATTGATGCCGGCATATAGTTGTAGGAACTAAATAACAAATAAGCCATTACTGCATAACCCAAAATCCCTAATAAGGAAATAATGATGATTTTTTTGCAAGCTAAATGAAAGCTTTTCTTTGTAAAAATACAAATTGCGAGTAAGATCAAAAACGCTAGTAGAAATCTAAAACTCAATAAAGTGAACAGATTTACGTTTAATTTGCTCGCTAATCTTGCAAAACTGCTCATTAATCCAAAGCCTGTTGCTGATACAGCAACTAAAAACAGTCCAGCCCATTTTTCCATTCTTTCACCTCGTTAGAACACCAGAATCTCTCCATTTTCCGGTACCAGAATCCTGCTTTCATAGCCGTTTTCTTTACGATAAGCCAGGACTTCGTCACGCGTTAATAAACAATGGTTCCATGATTCCATATGGGAAACAATAATCGTTGCCTCCGGGAATGAAGCAGCCATACTGTCGATATCCTTGAGCCCCATAGTAATTGGTTCACCAACCAGAAAGCGCGCTTCTCCCGCAAAGGCAACTGCAATTTGAGGAGCGTATTTTCTAAAAATATCTTCAATTTCTGAATACCAAACACTGTCGCCGATAATATAAAGAACTGGCTCTTGTTCAGCTTTTAAAATGAATCCTGAAACGGGTCCCATTTTTTCTGCCAGCTCCCCCTTACCATGCTTCCCTGGAGTACGAATAAACTTTATTCCCTCCCAAATATATTCCTGATCGATTGCAACAACATGTTTAAAACCCTTGTCTTTGATATATTCTTCATCCTCTGGCTGGCAAAAAAGAGGCAGATTTTTTGCCAGCTGTAAAATTGCTTCATCATCAAAGTGATCCCGATGGGTATGCGTCACAATAATGGCATCTACCTGTGTTAACTTTCCTTTCTCGATCGTCAGTTCTGAAAGCGGATTATTTAAATGCTGATTTGGTGCATTGGGGACGGGAGCAAGTGTGTCCTTTTCACTAAACATTGGATCAAGTAAGATTTTCTTTCCTTGAAAAGTAATAATGTGTGTGGCATGCCTAATCAGTTGAATATTCATGATTATTCCTCCAATCTTTTATAGAATAATTGTAAGATTTTCTTTTCGTTTCTTACAGTAGCTGCTGAAAACAATCAGATCCATTTATTTTCACAGTGAAAAAAGAAGCAGCATTTTACAGAGTTAAAGAAATTAAAAAAAGCTGTCTCTTGAGACCGTTCCATAACGGCCTGCAGAGTCAGCTATTTATTATAATATCGGATTATTTTCGACGGTTACTCTTCCCGGCATTAAATTGCCGGCAATATAAAGGGCACGTCTTGCAATACGTCCGTTTTTCCCCAAGCTGGTATGTAAAACAGCATGTCTTCCGAACTTTGACAAACTCACCAAGATCCCCGAGATAGATTGGTTCCTGGTTAAACCTTTGCAATGGATTGCTGTTGTAGCTTCCAAACAGGTAGCCAGGCGCCTTGTTGCAAATATAGTCAAAATCAGCTGCAGCTTGTGATCCATCAGTAATCCCAATGACATTTTCATAGAGCCAATAAATATAAACAGCAATATTCTCCCATAAAATTCGCCTTGAAACCTTTCCCTCTTTCGCGAGGCTATCAAGGACAGGAAACACAACATCTTTAAATAAATGCTGTAATGATTCATTTCTCCAAGCGTCAAAGTCAACATTTTCAAAAGGCAGAGCTTCCAGTTTTTCAAAATAATATTCCGGAAGCCAATGCGCTTCATCCTTACTATTTAATAAATGCAGTGTTTCGAGCGAAAACTGAAGCCGTTTTTTCCAGACCGACATTGCGTATAAATAAATAACAGCCACAAAGGCAAATCGTTTCATAAAAACGGATGCAGCCACTCTCAGATCAGGAGCCTGAATCTCATGCTTAACTTTTTTTAGAAAAGTGCCCATATTGCCATCGATAAGCACATCACTGATTTTTTCTGCCGTTCCATCCTTAGGTGCGTTAGATGAAAATCGGAATCTGGAGAGCTCCTCCACTTCCTTTGCTGTTAAATTAACGAACATGGATGGCGCCTGCCTCTTTGATGATCCGTCTCCCTTTGCCATATGGGATGCATAAAGGTGTTCCGAACAGCGGATCAACCGTTACTACACAATCCATGCCAAAAACATTTTTAACCGTGCTGCCATTAATAACATGCTCTGGTTTTCCCTGTGCATAGATTTGCCGGTCCTTGATTGCCACTATATTATGGGCATAGCGGCATGCAAGATTAAGATCGTGTAGGACCATGACAATCGTGCGTCCTTCTTTATCATTCAATTCAAACAGCAAGTCGAGAATTTCAATTTGATGTGTCATATCAAGGTAGGTCGTCGGCTCATCCAAAAGAATGATATCCGTGTCCTGGGCTAGTGTCATTGCGATCCAGGCACGCTGCCGCTGTCCGCCTGAAAGGGAGTCGACAGTCCGGTCACTCAAATCCTCCAGGACGGTTGATTTAAGTGCATTTCGAACCTTGGTTTCATCTTCAACAGACCATTGCCTTATCCAGGACTGGTGCGGATATCGCCCCTGTTTCACAAGCTGCAATACGGTAAGGCCCTCTGGTGCGTCCGGGGATTGTGGAAGGATCGCCATTTTTTTGGCCACTTCCTTTGTTGACAGTCTGGAAATGGAGTCTCCTTCAAGTAAAACCGCCCCGGATTGAGGCTTAAGAAGCCGGGCAATGGACCGAAGGAGCGTGGATTTTCCGCATCCATTCCCACCGATAAAAACCGTAATTTCACCCTTTGGGATTTCAATGTCAAGTTCATCAATAATAATGGTGTCCCCATATGAAAGTGTCAGTTTTTTCGCTTCAATCGCGTGTCCCATATTGCCCGCTCCTTCTTTTTTAAAAATGGTTATTATCGTGTTTTAAAAAGCAAATAGATAAAATAGGGTGCCCCAATGCCTGCCGTAAAAACACCTGCAGGGATTTCAAGAGGAGAAAATAAAGTACGACCGATTAAATCGGCAGCCATCACTAAAATTCCACCGATTAGCGCCGAAACAGGCAATAATGCACCAAAAGCCGACCCTACCAGCCTTCTGGCCATATGAGGAGCGATTAATCCGACAAAGCCTATTCCTCCAGCAAACGCCACTGAGCTTCCAATCAATGCAGTGCTGATCATTAACAAAATGAAGCGCTGCTTTTGAACATATCCGCCAAGTCCTGTTGCCACGTCATCCCCAAGCTCCTGTATATTAATCGTTCTTGCATAGATAAATGCGATTAAAAGAAAGATAACTGTCCAGGGTACAAGAACGGCAACATTCTTCCAGTTGGATCCATATACGGTTCCGGTAATCCATATGTTCGCTTGGCTTGTTTGATAAATCGGCCGAGGACCATCATCAGCGTAGTCAGTGCTTTCATCAAGGTCATAAGCCCGATTCCGATAAGGACGAGACGTATAGGCGAAACACCATTTTTCCAAGCAAGGAAATAAACAAGAAATGCTACCACTGCGGCACCTATAAAGGCAGCAACCGGCAGCCATTGGATACTTACTGTCAGTGCATGATTTTTATCACTAAAAACAGCTAAAAATCCGACAACAGCTACGGCGGCTCCGCCTGTAATTCCTAAAATATCAGGGGAGGCAAGTGGATTTCGGATCATTCCCTGGAGAATTCCGCCTGCTGTCGCCAGACCCATGCCCACCATAAGCGCGACAATAATTCTTGGCAGACGGAAGGACTGGATCACAAGGCGATCCATCACCGTTCCCCCTCCAAAAAACACCTGCAAAACCTTCAGCGGGCTTATTTCCATTTCTCCCAGCCCTGTACTAATGACAAATACGGCAGCTGTTACAAACAAAAACATCAGAAAAATAATGAGTGCTTTATAGTCAATCAGGAAAGAAACTTTATTTTTTAATAATCGAAGATTTTTGTATTGCTTCATCGCCCGTTGAACCCCTTTCTGGCAATGTAAATAAAGAATGGGGTTCCGATGATGGCTGTCATAACCCCGACCGGAATTTCCTGTGGCATCATGATATACCTTGATGCAATATCTGCTGCAACCAAAAGCACTCCTCCGAGAAGCCCCGCAAAAGGAATCACCCAACGATGATCAATTCCTACAATCGAGCGTGTAAGATGCGGAATCACGATTCCGATAAAGCCAATCGGCCCTGCAACAGCAACTGCACCACCAGATAGAAGGATAACAATGATGCCGATGCTTATTTTTAAAAGGACTGTGTTGACACCTAGCCCTTTGGCGACATCTTCTCCCATCGATAAAACATTCATCCTGGCAGCAATTAAAAGGGCTCCCGCCAAGCCTGCCGCCATATAGGGAAGGACAACGGTTAAATTCTCAAGCTTTCTTCCGGAAACCGACCCTGCAAGCCAAAATAACACTTGCTCCAAAGCTGCTTCATTTAAAACCAAAAGCCCCTGTGTAAAGGAGGCGAACAATGCTGTCATCGCTGCTCCTGCTAGGGTAAGCTTCATAGGGGTCAGCCCTTCCCTTCCTCCCGAGCCAACCGCATATACACTTATGGCAGCGATTGCAGCTCCAAGGAAAGACAGCCATGTGAATAAGTGAAGATTACCAATACCAAAGATCGTAACGGCTATTACGACGGCAGCTCCTGCTCCAGCATTTATCCCAAAGATATCCGGGGATGCCAGCGGGTTTTTCGTTAGTGTCTGCATCAAAACTCCAGAAACAGCTAAGCTTGCCCCTACTGCTGCTGCGATTAAAGAACGTGGTAATCTTACAGATTGTATGACGAGATGTTCATTTGAACCATTAAAATGTTGAAAAGCATCGATGGCCATCTTCCAGGTCGTATCCGTATATCCATATACAATGCTGGCACACATTAAAAAAATTAGAATGATCATTGCCAGAAAAAGTCCGAACCATTTCTGGCCTTTATTTTTTAAAAGCATAAGGAATACCTTTCCAAACTCTATGAATTATATAAGAAATCTCACATTTTTAAGTCTATTTTACCAGGGAGTATCTGTCAATGATTTTGATAATCATTTTCAATTACAAAATTCACATTTTCACTATTTGGAAAATTATTTGAGAATCTTTCTCATTTTCATGTTGACTTGGTAAATAATTCGTTTTAAGATGGTGATGTCATTGATAATGATTATCATTACTAATACATAATAGGAGGCTACATTTTATGAAAGGCTTTAAACCATTATTTACAATGATTTCTCTCATTGCCATCTTCCTTCTCTCTGCTTGCGGAAGCGATTCAGAGGAAAAGACAGCTGAGAAAAAGGATGCCACAAAAAACACCAGCTACACAATTGAACACGCAATGGGAACAACGAAATTAGAAAAAACACCTAAAAGGGTTGTTGTTCTTACAAATGAAGGTACAGAAGCATTGTTGGCCCTGGGAGTTAAACCGGTGGGTGCGGTCCAATCCTGGCTTGGCGACCCATGGTACGACCATATTAAAAAGGATATGGACGGTGTCGAAGTAGTAGGAGTAGAGCCTGAAGTGAATTTAGAAAAAATCGCTTCCTTGAAACCGGATTTAATTATCGGAAACAAGCTGCGCCAGGAAGCTGTTTACGAACAGCTGAGTGCGATTGCTCCTACAGTTTTTTCGGAAACACTCCGTGGTGATTGGAAGGATAACTTTAAATTATACGCAAAAGCACTAAACCGTGAGGAAAAGGGCAAACAGGTTTTAGCGGATTTTGACAAGCACGTAGAAGATGTAAAGCAAAAACTGGGTGACAAAGTAAATCAAGAAGTATCTGTCGTTCGTTTCATGGCAGGTAAGTCACGCATTTATTACACAGATTCCTTTTCCGGGATTATTTTCGACCAGCTTGGCTTTAAACGCGCTTCCCAACAGAAAGAGCTATTCACTCCAGATAATAAGCTTGGAAATCTTGCCGTAGAAGTAGGAAAAGAAGTCATTCCTAAAATGGATGGCGACATTCTCTTCTATTTCACTTATGCACCAAAAGGTGATAAACAAGCTCTTAATACAGCAAAAGAATGGACAAATGATCCTCTTTGGAAAAATCTAAAAGTAGTTAAAAACGGAAAAGCTTACGAGGTCAGTGATGCTACCTGGAATACTGCTGGCGGAGTGTTAGCTGCAAATATTATGCTGGATGACCTTGAAAAAATAATGAAATAATACATTTTCTCATATCTTGCAGCTTAATAAACAAACCCCCTTTCAATTTCGAAAGAGGGTTTGTTCTTTTTAAATGTCTGCCATTTTTTCTGCCAGCTCCGGAAAATCAATAAATGGATTACGATTACCCTGTAATTCATAAATTGCCAGGTTCCGGTGTTTTTCATAGAGGGAAGTTGGGAACTTTTGATGCCATTTCAATAAAAGAGGTACATTAACCATTTCTTTGTTAATAACATTCCTATATCGAAGAAGGAAATAGAACGAAGCCCTGGCGACGATTCCTTTTCCGTACTCTGGCTCAAACTTGTCTTCTTCTGCCTTTCCGCAGCCACTCCTGATTCCTAAAGCTTGTCCTTCAGGTACATAATCAGGAAAATCAGCATAGGGGCTGTTGCCACGGCTGCTGTTGCAACCGGGCTCACAGGCAAATAGATGATGCAAATCTCCTCTCATTGGCTCCATTTTATTGAACCAGGATTGGGGGACAACATGCTCACAGTTTAAGAGAGTTTCGCCTGACGCAGCGATGACCCCATTTTCCTCCAATTCAAGTATTTGATAATCATGTTTTATTGTTTCTGCAGGATCCATTCTTTTTCCTGAGTAGAGGCTCTTTAATTCCCTGTTTTCCTGCAAATCCACCCATGGATATAAATAGCGGTGCGGAGCATATTCAAGCTTTTTGGTATGTGTTTCTTCAAGGAGAGTATGGATACTTTCTTTTAGTTCAGATCCATTAAATGAAATGCTTTGATAATAGCTTTTCCTGATTTCAATATCTGCCTGTTCATCATAGTAAACACAGTACTCTTTTAAGCCTTCCTTTTCTTTTAAAAGAAATTCAGGGGTGTTCATCATACATTGACCACTTCAGCAGTGACGTTTTGGCTAAATATTTCGGTCAAATAGTCAACAGCTGTTAAATATAGCATCCCATTGCCCTCAATTTTCGGAGAGGTTCCTAAAGGAACGGTTCTCTTAATTAATTGGGCATACAGTTCTGGCCCGGTTAAATTTCTCTCAAAGCTTCTGTTCGAAATATCTTTAATAAGTGCAAGCGCACCGGATACATGCGGGGTCGCCATTGAAGTCCCGCTAAGCTTGGCATATTTACCATCCTTAAAGGTTGATAAAATTTCCTCTCCAGGAGCAACTAAATCGACTTCGTTATTAGAGTTAGTAAACTCAGAAGAGTGGCGCTGCAAATTAATGGCCCCTACACTAATGACTTCGTTATATGAACCCGGATAACCAAGTTCATCGGTTGAATCCTGTCCATCCCCTTCATTGCCGGCCGCACAGACAACGAGAATATTATTTTCGACTGCTTTTTGAATTGCCTGATGCAATTCTGGAACATCCTCGCGCCGCCAAGGCTCATCGAGATAATATCGACCTTTTGTTCAATAGCTAAATTAATCCCATTAATGATCCATTCATAATGGCCTGAACCATTTTTATCGAGGACCTTGATAATAAATAAATTTGCTTCGGGTGCGACACCAATAACTCCAGCATGGTTTTCGCTGGCTGCCATCGTCCCGGCTACATGGGTACCATGACCATTATAATCCTTAAAAACATCCGGACTCCCATTGTCATCATCGGTAAAATTCCGCCCACCAATAATCCGATCTTTCAAGTCGGGATGGGTAACATCACAGCCGGTATCCAAAATGGCAATCGTCATTCCCTTGCCCTTCGATTTCTCCCATACCTTCGGGGCTTGAATCAGTTCAACCCCGTCTGGCACCTCGGTTACCTCTTCAACCTCTGCAATCAACTGGTACGGAATCAAGCGCATCTCTCGCTCCATCTTATTCCCTCCTGACAGATTTAATTGAAGCCAACCCATGATGTTATTAATAGTTTAACAATTCTGAATATATTAACATAGTTACCATTGGAGTGTTTTTTTAATAGGTATTACCCAACTTTAGTAGGAAAGGTTTTTTTGTAAGGCTTTGCGAGAAGGATTTGACGATGGGTTGAGCTAATTTGTACTATATAAAAAAATGGCTGTTTTCGTATACTTTGTTGGTATATAAGGAGTAGTTGATTTCCACTCCAGGATGCTCGCTTTCCGCGGGGCGGGCGGTGAGCCTCCTCGGCGCACAGCGTCTGCGGGGTCTCACCTGTCCCGCTGCTCCCGCAGGAGTCTCGCACCTTCCGCTCCAATCAACTTCGTTTTCAACGATTTGCTTTTAAAAACCTATTTACAAAACAACAATCTTTTAGAAAACAGCCAAAAAAATCTACTTACTTTTTGAGGATGATAAAATGATAAGGCAAATCTCAACCGTAGCCGTATATGTCGAAGACCAGCAAAAAGCAAAAACATTTTGGGTAGAAAAAGTCGGTTTCGAGGTTGTTGCAGACCATCCGATGGGTCCAAATGCGCAATGGCTTGAGGTATCTCCTAAAAATGCTCCATCTCATTTAGTTATCTATCCTAAGGCGATGATGAAAGGCTCAGAAAATATGAAAGCATCGATCGTTTTTGAATGCGACGATATTTTAGGTACATACGAAACAATGAAATCAAAAGGTGTAGAGTTTTTGGGAGAGCCAAATCAGATGCAATGGGGAACGTTCGTACAATTTAAAGATGAAGATGATAATACCTTCTTATTGAAGGGATAATCAATCATCAATGTAAACCTGGGGAATTTTTTGCGATAACAAACATACAAAATGGCATAGGAATCATCTATGCCATTTTTGTTTCTATTTTCACATCATTAACCGAAAAACGTTTGAAAAAGTAAATATACATTTAAGCTAATGATTACAAAAGCAACAAACCAAGCAAGAGACTTCAACCATAATGGATTGACGAACTCACCCATTTTCTTTTTATCGCTTGTAAATTTAATTAGAGGTACTACGGCGAAAGAAAGTTGTAAAGATAGTATTACTTGACTCAATATGAGTAGTTGTGTTGTTCCGCTTTCACCATAAAGACCAGTTACAATTACAGCAGGGACAATAGCAATTAATCGGGTAATAAGCCTCCTTAGCCAGGCAGCCAGGCGAATATTTAAAAATCCTTCCATGACAATTTGACCAGCCAAAGTTCCTGTTAATGTTGAGTTTTGACCTGAAGCTAACAATGCAACTCCAAATAAGATACTTCCAATTGTCGTTCCTAAAATCGGAGTAAGTAAATGATAAGCATCATTAATATCTGCCACATCCGTCATTCCTGCTTTATGGAATGTAGCAGCGGAAAGGATCAAGATGGCAGCATTGATAAATAATGCAAAGAACAGGGCAATGGTTGAATCCCATGTTGCATATTTAATAGCCTCTCTCTTTCCCAAGCTAGTTTGTTTATACTTTCGAGTTTGAACAATGGATGAATGAAGGTATAAATTGTGCGGCATTACGGTTGCTCCTAATATACCAATCGCAATATATAGCATGGTTGGGTTACTAATAATCTCTGTGCTTGGAACAAAGCCTTTCATTATTCCACCTACATCAGGCTTAGAAAGAAACATTTCAGTTGCAAAACAACCTCCAATCGTAACAATTAAGACTATCACCAACGTTTCAATATAACGGAATCCCTTATTCTGAAGCAGCAATACCACCAATACATCTAAAGCAGTAATGATGACACCATATATCAATGGAATTCCAAACAACAGATTTAATGCGATAGCCGAGCCTATCACTTCTGCTAAGTCACAGGCAGCAATGGCTAATTCACATAAAACCCATAAACCCATGGCGACGGGCTTACTATAATGGTCCCGGCAGGCCTGAGCTAAATCCCTACCTGTTACAATTCCAAGCTTTCCCGCCAGAGCCTGAAGCAGAATGGCCATCAGATTGGACAATAGGATAACAGATAGTAATGTGTATCCAAATAGAGAGCCTCCTGCTATATCCGTTGCCCAGTTACCCGGATCCATATAGCCGACAGCAACCAGATAGCCAGGACCGGCAAAAGCAAGAAATTTTTTAATCCAGGACCCACTCTTTGGTATTCGAAGGCTTCTATAAACCTCTGGTAAAGTTGGTTCTGTTCGTTTATTTCTCCAGCCCTGTTCGGCTGCCAGTGGCAGTTCTTTTGCATTTTCGCCCATGATTATCATCCCCTTCTTATTGGTACAAACTAATTATTTTGCATTAAGGCAACTTTTTAAGTAAAAAAATCCTCAAACATTTGTAAAAAAATTATATGATGGAGCAAAGGAAATGTTTCCTATTTTAATTGTACAATGTAAATTTTTTTAGTCAAGGGAAACTTTTTTGGGTAAATAAGTAAAAAAGTCATTAGGCTTCCACCGGGAACTGAAAATACTCAGAAAAAATCCCCCATCTATCTTTAGATGAGGGATTTCTTTTAAACTCATAAGCTTAAACTTTATTTACGAGCCTGTCGATCGGTAATGCCTGACACCAATATGCCAAACGATCAGACAGGGAAGGATAAATGCAATACCCGCAAGCGGCATTATCATATATAAAATGGGATAGCCGCCATTATTTTTCCCAAGTATAAACAGGAGGGGCAGGTAATTCACACAGCCAAAAGGGATCACATAGGTAAAAAATCTGGTTACCCATTTTTGATAGATATTTAATGGATACTTAGCCATTTCCCTTCCACCATCAGTGAATATATTGGCTACCTCCAAACCCTGGACCGTCCAAAAACACATGGTAGCGGCAAGAATGAATATCCCAGTAAAAATAAACACACCGCCAATAATCATCAGGAAAAGGGTTATGACCTTTACTGCATTCCAATCAACAGAAAGATTGGCGAGTGCCAAAATCAAAATCACAACACTTTGCAGCATTCTTCCCATTTTGGAGAACTCGAACTTTGAACCAATTACTTGGAGAACTGTGTTTCTTGGACGAACGAGCAATCGATCGAACTCCCCATTTACAACGAGAGCAGAAAAACTGTCAAATCCCCTTGCGAAGCATTCGCTCATTGAAAAGGCTAGATTGATGACGGCAAAACATAGGGCTACCTCATAAAAATCCCAGCCTTTAAGTTGGCCGAAACGTTCAAATAAGAAGTACAAGCCGGCAAAAACGGTGAATGGCATAAAAAATTGGCCGATTGTTAAAAGCCAAAAGGAAGTGCGGTATTGTAATTGGGATTTCCATTGAATAAATAAATATTTAAAGTAAATATTCACACCAGCTTACCCCCCCTGTACAACAACGTTTCGAAGCACTTTTTTAAAAGAAAATATTCCAAGCCCAACGAGAAGGATAAGCCACCCCAGCTGGATAAGTATACCTGTGAGTGCTTCGCTTGCAGGGATATTTCCAGAATAAACCCGGAGCGGAAAATCCGCAGTCATTCGAAATGGAAGTAAGTTTGCAATCTTTTGAAGCCATTCCGGCATCAAAGGAACAGGAAGAAGTAAACCAGAAAAAAACTCTCCTAACATCGTAAAAATGACAAGGGAACCCGCAGGAGACATGGTTAAAAACACAGATAAATATAAAAACATTGAGATTGAAACCAGAATAAGCACTCCCAAAAGCAATGCTGCCATAAATAATAAAAAATTGGCTGCGCTCGGCGGCAGGGTCATCCGGTGCGGCTCAGGCACTAAAAATGCTACCATTAAAACTGGGAAACACCTGAGCAGAGCACTGGAAACCCGTTGGGCCAGAAGCTTGGCAAACCAGAATCCATATATGCTCCAGGGCAGGCAAAGCTCATAGGCGATATTGCCGCTGGTAATCAGGTTGAAAAGCTCACTGTCCCGAAACCATAGAGTAATCAATGCCAGGAATGCCTGTTGGAGCCAAACAAAGGTAATCACTTCTTTTAAAGACATAGGCGCCTGGTGGGTAGAATGTGAATAAAAAGCCTCAAAAGCCATAATAAAAATAAATCCAAAGAAAAACTGTGTGGCTATTCCCGCCCAGGCCGCCGCCCTGTACTGCATGCCATTAAGAAGACGGATTCGTAATACGGAATAATAGGCCTTCATATTTGGTACTCCTTATAAAGCTGAACAACGACTTCCTCAATCGGCTGCCCTTCAATCGAGACATCAATCAATTCAAGACTGCCCGACAATTGTGTAATAACATCAGAAATCATGACTTGCTCTGTATCAACATTTAAAACCGCTCGTTCTGGTGTCCATGAAAGAACAGAAGTGCCGGGAATATGTATGGGATGATGATTTTCAAAGTAATCCGCCGTTATGGTTTTATGCTTTCCAAACCTGCTGCGCAATTCATTAAGTCTGCCATCAAACAGCAAGCTTCCCTTGCCGATTAAGATTACTCTGTCAGCCAGGCCTCGATATCATACATATCGTGCGTTGTCAGGATGACGGTGACCCCTTTTTCTTTGTTAATCGTCTTGATAAATTGGCGCACGGCGATTTTTGAAACGGCATCAAGGCCGATCGTAGGTTCATCTAAAAATAGGATTTCCGGGCTGTGTATTAGTGAAGCGGCTATTTCACAGCGCATTCGCTGTCCGAGACTTAATTGGCGTACGGGTGAATGGATGATGCTCTGGAGGTCGAGTGTTTCAACAAGGAGGTCAATATTTCTTTTATATTCTGATTCAGGAATTTTATAAATATCTCTTAGCAGCTCGAACGAATCGATCACCGGCACGTCCCACCACAGCTGTGAACGCTGCCCGAAAACCACGCCAATCTTTTTTACGTAACGGACCCGATCCTTCCACGGTGTGTACCCCATAATGTTACAGGTTCCTTCATCCGGAACCAATATCCCGCTCATCACTTTGATGGTCGTTGATTTACCTGCACCATTCGGGCCGATATAACCAACAATTTCTCCCGGTTCAATAGAAAAAGAAATGTCATTGAGCGCTTTTACTGTTGTATATTCGCGATGAAAAAGCGCTTTTACGGATTGACGCAAACCGCTTGCACGTTTCGCAATCTGAAACGACTTGCTTAAGCCTTCAATTTTAATCAAATAATCCCCTCCTGTCATTTTGAGTCAGAAGGAAATATTACCATTTTAGTAGATTTAGTGTCAATAACTATTCTGATTCTTCTGTAAGTAATTTTTGTATCCATTTTCAGTTTTAATTTATGGGAATTAAAATAGCTTTTTCAAACAAATTAAATTAATTTTCATTTTTCTTCATTAACTACGATAGAACTAATCCAATTCCTCCTATTCTATGTATTTAAGAAAGAGAATTAATTATTCCTATTTCCTCTTAAAAAACCACTTTTACTTATGATTCGGTTCACCACACCAATTACACCTGTGGTTAATATTAATAATGATTTTCCTACTAATAAGCAAACTAAAATAAAACCAAAGCTTGTTAAAATGTTAACAGAATATTCATATTCCTCGAATGGTATCTTGATTTTTTTTTATAAAATGAAATTAGAGAGTAAGAAAGGAAGTGGCTTATGTTACTTAAAGGCCGATCTGAATCGGATGAATTAATGGCTATGCGCTATTTAAACGCGCGAATGGAGTTAACTGAAAAGGAAAAGTTTCACTATTTAAACCTTGAAAAAGGCTATGAAGGGGAGATGAAATTTGACCTGCTGGCAGAAACCCTTCAAGAAGAAAGGTATATAATAAATGACTTGTTGCTTGAAGTAAACAACTCTTATGTTCAAATTGATTCTTTGATTATTTCACAGGGAGTTATTCACCTTTTCGATATAAAAAATTTTGAAGGTGATTGTTACTTAGAATCGGACAAACTTTATGCCGTGGCAACTGGCCGCGAATATAAGAATCCTGTAGACCAGTTAAAAAGGAGTGGGACTCTATTCCGCCAACTACTCCAAAACCTCAAACAAAATCACCTTGTTGAATCCTCCGTTATCTTTATTAACCATGAATTCACCTTATATCAATCCCCAATGAACCAACCGATTATTTTACCCACCCAAGTAACTCGATTTTTAAATAATTTAAACAAAACACAGTCTAAGTTGAATGATGGGCACAAGAAACTAGCACAAAAATTAATTTCATTACATCAAACTAAAAATCCATTTACGGTATTCCCTGAATATAATTATGACCAACTGCAAAAGGGGATTTATTGTAAAACTTGTAATTCCTTTCAGCTTTCTATAAAAAATAATGACTTTGTATGCGGGAAGTGTGGAAGACACGAAAAGATCAAACTAGCTATTTTGCGGAATGTGAAGGAGTTTAAACTGCTTTTTCCTGATCGAAAGATTACTACCCAAAACATCTATGAGTGGTGCAAGGTGGATTTAAATAAAAGGACATTTTGCAGGATTTTAAAGAAAAACTATACCGCATTTGGGAATACAAGAGATACCTATTATAAATAAATAGATTTTTGCCTTTTTTGACTTGAAATATTTTGCCAACATCTCAAAATCTGGTCCATTCAGACTGGCTTTCGATGCAATGTCCTGACCGAATGAGAATTCTATTCAGACTCGATCACTCTTTTTCACCTTGCCCTGTCCGAATGAGACCTCTATTCAGACTCAATCACTCTTTTTTCTCCTTCCCCTGTCCGAATAAGGCCTCTATTCAGACTCGATCACTCTTTTTTCTCTTTATCCTGTCCGAATAAGACCTCTATTCAGACTCAATCACTCTTTTTTCACCTTTTCCTGTCCGAATGAGACCTCTATTCAGACTCGATCACTCTTTTTTCACCTTTTCCTGTCCGAATGAGGCCTCTATTCAGACTCGATTACTCTTTTTTCACCTTCCCCTGTCCGAATACGACCTCTATTCAGACTCAATCACTCTTTTTTCACCTTTTCCTGTCCGAATGAGACCTCTATTCAGACTCGATCACTCTTTTTTCACCTTTTCCTGTCCGAATGAGGCCTCTATTCAGACTCAATCACTCTTTTTTCACCTTCCCCTGTCCGAATGAGACCTCTATTCAGACTCGATCACTCTTTTTTTGCCTTGCCCTGTCCGAATGATACCTCTATTCAGACTCGATCTCTCTTTTTTTGCCTTCCCCTGTCCGAATACGACCTCTATTCAGACACAATCACTCTTTTTTCACCTTTTCCTGTCAGAATGATACCTCTATTCAGACTCGATCACTCTTTTTTTGCCTTCCCCTGTCCGAATATAACCACTATTCAGACTCAATCACTCTTTTTTCTCCTTCCCCTGTCCGAATAAGGCCTCTATTCAGACTCGATCACACTTTTTCCGCCCTGCCCTATCCGATTGAGACCTGCATTCAAGTTCTAGCCATAATACCTGGATGAAGTGTTATGGTTCAAGATAAGTAGTATGAAACCGCATCTATTTATAGTCCATAGTCAGCTTTAACAATATGGCCAGATTGCCTAAAGTTTATTGGCATATCGTTCCTAAACCGGAAAAGTCATTCTTTAAATCAATCAAATGGATGTAATAAAGCATAAGTTTGCCTAAAATAAAAAAAAGCATAAGCCTTCCAAAACGGAAGACTCATGCTTTAATTAACAAAAACAAAATAAAAACCACCAAATATGTATTTGGTGGAGACGGTGGGAATCGAACCCACGTCCAGAAATATCGCCACTTAAGCTTCTACGAGTGTAGTCGACATATTCGCGCTTCGCTGGTCCATTTGCCTGCCGACAGGCGGCAGGCCAGCTAGCCTGGTTGTTCTCTTCCTTCGTCCTCAGGCGGTGGACTCCGGCGTAGCCTACTTAGAGTGAGTCCGCTACCCTACCACATAGGCGATGGAGGGGCGAACCGCTATGCAGTATTAAGCTGCGAAAGCGAAGTTGTTGTTAGTTTTGCCAGTTATAGGCGTTGACGTTTTAACAAGGCCGATCCCCTCGACTCGCAACCTAAGCTCGAACTACCCCTGTCGAATCCGTAGCGTCCCCATGATAAAATAATCCGGGCCAGCTGCTTATCGCAAGCTTGACGTTAGGAATCTCAGCTTAGCTGAGCATTAAGTCGTTGCCGCATTCCTGCGACATAAATTATTATATCACAACTACAGCAAATATCAATTGTAAGTATTTGTAAACAAAATACCTGCAACTTTTACTGACTACATCTTCTGACGATCGCGGAAGGCACGCTCAATATCGCGCTTTGCTTCTTTCTGCTTCAGATCTTCACGCTTGTCATAATTCTTTTTACCCTTTGCAAGTCCAAGTAAAACTTTGGCGAACCCATTCTTTAAATAAAGCTTTAACGGAACGAGTGCATACCCCGCTTGTTTTGTTTCTCCTAGGAGCTTCGCGATTTCACGGCCGTGCAGCAGGAGCTTCCTTGTCCTTAGCGGGTCATGATTATAACGGTTCCCCTGTTCATATGGACTGACATGCATGCTGTATAAAAAGATTTCATTGTTCTGGATTCTAGCATATGAATCCTTCATATTGATGCGGCCAGCGCGAATGGCTTTAATTTCCGTTCCCTGAAGAACGATGCCGGCTTCATATGTTTCTTCTATAAAATAGTCATGGTACGCTTTTTTGTTTTGCGCCAGGACCTTACCCATACCTTTAGGCATATTTCTTCCCCCTTACATTGCCTTAATTGTAGCAGATTCCTCTCTCTCCTACAACGAAGGAGAGAGCCGCATCGGCCCTCTCTTCACTTGACTCAGCGTTTCTTTTTTCGCTTCGTGCTTTTATTTACCGGCACGTTTTCATAAAACTTTCGTTTCTTTTTCGCTTTTGGTTTTCCATCGGCATCTGACGATTTTCCGCGTTCGCCGCCAGGTCTTCCGCCTCGACCTTCTTCCGGTTTCCTGCGTCCGTCACCTGGCTTACCGCCTCGGCCTTCTTCCTGTTTGCTCCGGCGCGGCTTTTTAACGTCACTGCCTGTCTTAAACACCCTAGTAGTTTCAGAACGTTCACGACGTGTTCCCTTCATGCCGACGATTTCAAAGTCGATGGACCGCTCTTCTTTATTTACTTTTACGACACGAACTGTGATTTCATCACCGATGCGGAATACATTTCCTGTTCGTTCGCCAATCATAGCAAAATGGCGTTCGTCAAAGCGGTAATAGTCATCCGTCAAGTAGCTTACATGGACTAAGCCTTCGATTGTGTTCGGCAGTTCGACAAACATTCCAAAGTTGGTAACGGAGCTGATAATGCCGTCATACTCCTCGCCAACCTTATCCTCCATATATTCCGCCTTTTTAAGCTCATCCGTTTCTCGCTCGGCATCGACTGCCCGGCGTTCCATTTTAGAAGAATGCTGGGCGATTTCTGGCAGACGCGCGTTCCATTTTTCCCGTGTTGTTTGGTCTAGCTTCCCTTCAATTAAATATGTCCGGATTAAGCGGTGGACAATTGAATCGGGATAACGTCGGATTGGAGATGTAAAATGCGTATAGAATTCCGTTGATAATCCGAAATGCCCGAGACTCTCAGGGTCATATTTTGCCTGCTGCATCGAACGGAGCATGACAGTCGAAACGACCATTTCCTCCGGCTTGCCCTGGACTTCTTCAATAATTTCCTGCAGTGCTCTCGGATGGACATCGTTCGCTGTTCCTTTGACAATGTAACCAAAATTCGTAATGAATTCGAAGAACCGGCGCAGCTTATCTTCCTTCGGATCTTCGTGGATACGGTAAATGAACGGTACATCCATCCAGTGGAAATGCTCGGCTACCGTTTCGTTTGCTGCGAGCATGAACTCCTCAATCAGCCGCTCCGCTACGGAACGTTCGCGCACGACGACTTCAGTCGGCTTACCTTCTTCATCAACGAGCACCTTTGATTCTTTAAAATCAAAGTCGATGGCGCCGCGCTTCATTCTTTTTTCACGAAGAACAGAAGCAAGCTCCTCCATCAATTCAAACATCGGCACTAACGGTTCATATCTATTGCGTGTCTCTTCGTCCTTGTCCACAAGGATTTTATTGACATCACCATACGTCATACGCTCAGTCGTTTTGATCACACTCTGAAAAATCTCATGATTCTCAACCGTTCCATCCGGGGTTATTTCCATCTCACAGGAAAGCGTCAGACGGTTAACCTTTGGATTGAGAGAACAGATGCCGTTTGACAGCCTATGAGGGATCATCGGAATAACCCTGTCAACCAAATAAACGCTTGTCGCCCGCTCTTCTGCTTCACGGTCAATTGGGGAACCTTCATGGACATAATAGCTGACGTCCGCGATATGTACTCCAAGCTTGTAGTTACCATTATCCAGCTTTGTAACCGTAACCGCGTCATCTAAATCCTTTGCATCGGCACCGTCGATTGTTACAATCGTTTGATTCCGTAAATCGCGTCGATTGGCGATTTCGCTCTCATCAATTTCGTCAGGTGTTTCATTTGCCTGTTCCAAAACATCCTCAGGGAAAGCCATCGGCAGTCCATGCTTATGGATCACAGAAAGGATATCGACACCCGGATCATTCTTATGCCCAAGAACTTCAATTACCTCACCCTCGGCACTCTTTCTGCCTTCCGGGTAAGTTGTTAATTTCACGACCACTTTATGGCCCTCAACTGCCCCTTTGGATGCAGCTTTAGGGATAAAAACATCACTCGCGAATTTTTTATCATCAGGGATGACAAAGCCAAAGCTCTTGCTTTCAACATAGGTTCCAACAATCTGCTGGATACCCCGCTCCAGAATGCGCACAATGCTTCCTTCACGGCGCTGGCCAGAGGCTTCCGATGAAATTCGCGCTAAAACAATATCACCATGCATCGCATTATTTGTTTCATTCGGAGGGATAAAAATATCATCCATTCCGGGTTCATCCGGAATGACGAATGCAAAGCCTTTTGCGTGCCCTGCCAGCTTCCCTCGAATCAAATTCATCTTTTGAGGCAGGCCATAGCGGTTACTGCGAGTGCGCACAACAAGGCCTTTCTCTTCCATCTGAACGAGCGCCTTGACGAATTCCTTAAAGTCGGCTGAGTCTTTTATTCCAAATGCTTCTTCAAGCTCCTGAACCGTCAGCGGCTTATAGGCTTCATCCCTCATATATTGCAAAAGCTTATCAACATGCTGTTGAATACTATCTTCCAAACTAATTCCTCCCTTATAGGGTCTTCTTTCAAGCTTATAAAAAATCTTTTATTATCAGTCTTTCCAGTCAAGCCTTTCTAAAAACGCATAAACATCCTCATGAAGCTGCTCGCGCTCTTTATCCAGTGTGATGACATGCCCTGATTCCTCATACCATTTAAGCTCTTTAACATCCGATTCCACTTCATTATAAATAATATTGGCGCTCTCCGTATTAATCATGTGGTCGTGGCGCGCCTGGACGACGAAGGTTGGGGCATAAATCATATCCACATGCTCGCGGACATCACTGATCAGTCCCTGCAATGCCTTAAGCGTTCCCATCGGAGTTTTTTTGAAATTCTCCATTTCCTCTTCGATTTGCTCTGCCGATTTTCCTTCTTGCCTTTTAAATTCACGGGCATAGTCAAGGACTCCCTGATACATTACCTCTTCACTTTTTATATGCATAGGGGCACACATCGGAACAATACCCTTTACAGGTACAGTGTAACCTAATTTAAGAGAAAATACGCCGCCAAGCGACAGCCCTGCTACGGCAATTTCATCATGGCCGTTATTTCTCAAAAATTCATAGCCATTCATAACATCCTCCCACCAATCCTCTCGCCGGTATGAACCAATTCCTCGGGAGGAACACCATGTCCCTTATAGTGCGGGGCATGGCAGGTATATCCGTTTTTTTCGAGGAAACGGCCGAGCATCCGAACATCGGCAGAATTTCCGGTAAAGCCGTGCAGGAGCAGCACAGCCCTTTTTCCTCCTTCGAATGTAAATGGTTTAGGCAATTTAATTCTCATATGTAAAATCTCCTCTGATTTGCTTTCATTTCTTTTAGTTTAAACAAAGCCCCTTCTAACATTCCAGAAAAAAGGCTTATTCAAACGTTTTAGAACAAGAACAAAAGGCGCAAGCGCCCTGGTTAGCCCCGACAGGTATAAGACGAATCACGCAGGAAATCCCGATTTCTGGAGTGATTTGGCTTATGACCCCGAGGGGCTGGGCGCCGGAGCTAGATTAATACAACTTGTAGAAGTTATCCACTTCATTCAATTTTATAATTTTCTAAACAATAAAAAAACCCTGCCGAGCCAGGTTTGGACGTTCCGATTAGATTTTGAAGTATACCACGGCAATTGCCAGAACAAAGAACAAAACGGATAAAACAACGGTAATGCGATGTAGGATTAAATCAATCCCACGAGCTTTTTGTTTACCAAATAATTGCTCTGCTCCCCCGGAAATCGCACCGGATAAACCTGCGCTTTTGCCAGATTGAAGTAATACAACTACAATAAGTGCAATACTTACAATTACTAATAATGTTACGATCAATGCATGCATGAAGGCCACCTCCTGGTAAGACGTACATTTCACAGTATTTTTAATTTACCATATTATTTCCCTTTTAACAATACTAGTTATTTTGTCAGGGTTTAAACAAAGGCTACTATCTTAAGACAGACGCGGCCATTCTTACATAGGTATGCCTTTTCCCCTGACTGCGATTGAATAAGCCGTAATATTTTCAGGAAGCGCAATTCCCGCGACACCTGCATCACCAATATGATATAAGTCGGCTCCTGCCATTTTACTGTTTAGTGCTATTCTCTTCATTGTATCCTCATCAGCGCCTTCCTGGCTTGTGCCGGTGGTAAGGATAGCAAGGGCTCCTTTTTCATGAACAATGTCTACTAATTTTGCCGTTTTTTCGATTGTAAAACCAGGAACAGTCCCTGGTGACGGTATGAGAATGATATCTGCTCCTGCTTCGACAAAAGAATGAAGAACTTCTTCATTCATTAGACTGCTTCCAGTCTCACCGGCTACTCCAGCTCCATGCATTTTCCCTGCAATGATAAGACCCTCTTCACCAAATATCCGCCTCGCTTTTTGAATGGCTTTTGTAATCTCAGAATTCGATACGCCCGTTTTGGGATTACCAGTCAAACAAACGAAATCAAAGCCCAATTCTTTCGCTTTATACAGTGACGCCTCCGTTGCCAATCTGCCCTCAGGAAGCTGAAGAAGCGATTCCAGCTGCTTTGCGTGCAAATCAACGGGCTCAAGGTTTAGGCCAACAGGAAGTCCAGTCAGCTTTTTTAAAGACCTTACGATTTCATTCGGCTCGGTTTGCGCGAGTCCCTCCATGGCAGGATTAAAAACATCAAAGAAATTTAAAAGAATCATGTCCGCTCCAAATGCCGACGCCATTTCCGCATTTGTTACAGCTGGATAATATGGTGTAAAGCTCCCGATTACCTCAGCTAGAATCGTTCTGCCTTCTGAGGCGAGAATCGATTGTTTTAAGTCTTGTCCATTCATTTTTTCAAAATCAGAGGCCGTGCAATCCAGCAAACGTTTCATCATAATCCCCTCCATAAATTCAAAAACCTGGCGGTCGAAACCGCCAGGCCGAGTGTAAATTGTAAAACGGTTACAATTTTTTCAGTTCATTGGCCACAAATTCTACATCTGTTCCAACGACCACCTGAAGATCTGTTTTGTTTAGTTTAATAACGCCTCTTGCGCCAAGTCTTCTGAGTTCACTTTCATCCACAGCACTAGAATCTTTCACCTTCAAACGCAGGCGTGTAACGCAATTATCAATATCTACGAGGTTTTCTTTCCCCCCTAGTGCGTCAAGATAGCCTACCGCTAATTGATGGTAATTTCCTTTCGCTGAGGAGTTCTCCGTGAACTCTCCTTCAACCTCATCCTCACGTCCTGGTGTTTTAAGATCAAGCTTTTTAATAAGGAAATAAAAAATGACGAAATACAGTACCGCATAAACGAGACCTACTACTAAGAGAAGGAGCGGCTTTTGCGCAATGCCGTAGTTTAGGACATAGTCAATAGCCCCCGCAGAAAAACCAAAGCCATGATGGATTCCGAGTACATAGGTTAGCGATAAAGCCAGACCAGTAAGGACGGCATGAATGACATAAAGAACAGGAGATAGGAACATGAATAAAAATTCGATTGGTTCAGTGATACCTGTTAAGAACGAAGTGAATGCCAAACCGATCAGCATTCCAGTCACTGTCTTTCTGCGCTCTTTTTTAGCTGCAGCAATCATAGCCATGGCTGCAGCAGGAAGGCCAAACATCATAATTGGGAAGAATCCTGTCATAAATACACCGGCAGAAGGGTCTTTTGCGAAGAAACGTGTTAAATCCCCTTTTACTACCTTTCCGGCTGCATTCGTGAAATCGCCAAATTCAAACCATACGAGAGTATTTAGAACATGATGCAGTCCAAGCGGAATCAAAAGACGGTTTAAGAAGCCGAACACTCCAACTCCGATCGCACCTGCTCCGGTAATCCAATTTCCTACACTATTGATCCCATCTTGGATCGGTGGCCACACATAACCAAAAATGGCAGCTAAGACAATCATCGTTAATGACGTTACAATTGGCACAAAACGTCTGCCTCCAAAAAATCCGAGCCAATCCGGAAGCTTAATTTCGGAGTAGCGGTTATACAGCATCCCGCCGTTATCCCTGAAATAATACCACCAAGAACCCCCATATTAATCGTTTCATTGATGGCAACAGCACCCTTCGTCAATACAAAGTAACCGATAGCACCCGCAAGAGCAGCCGCTCCGTGGCCGTCCTTTGAAAAACCAATGGCTACCCCAATGGCAAATATAAGCGCTAAATTTGAAAATACAGCATCACCAGCTGCCGAGATAAAGGCAATATTAAATAAGTCCGGCTGGCCAAGGCGCAGCAATAGGGCAGCTGCTGGCAACACTGCGATAGGAAGCATTAATGACTTTCCAATACGTTGCAAAAATCCTAACATAAAAAAACCTCCTTTCAATTTGTACAAGATATGTAAGTGCTTTCAAAAAAATCAATTAAACTTTCGGCAACTAATGACAAATAGCTTAACTGCTTTTTAATTTTATCATGAATTTTGTCATATCAAAATAAATAATTTAGAAAATTTTAAATAATCTATTACTTATCTACAAAAAAACAGGATGCACATTCGTCAATGTGCACCCCGTTTAACTTACATTATTTGCTTAAGTTGTAGAAAGATTTAATACCGTTGAATTTAGCTGTTTCACCTAATTGGTCTTCGATGCGAAGCAATTGGTTATATTTAGCTACGCGGTCAGTACGGGAAGGAGCTCCTGTTTTGATCTGTCCAGCGTTTGTTGCAACAGCGATGTCAGCAATTGTGTTGTCTTCTGTTTCACCGGAACGGTGTGAGATTACAGCAGTGTAGCCTGCGCGCTTCGCCATTTCGATTGCGTCAAACGTTTCAGTCAACGTACCGATTTGGTTAACTTTGATCAAGATAGAGTTTCCAATGCCGTTTTCGATTCCTTGAGCAAGCTTCTTCGTGTTTGTTACGAACAAGTCGTCACCAACAAGCTGAACTTTTTTGCCAAGGCGTTCAGTTAATAGCTTGTGGCCTTCCCAGTCGTTTTCGTCCAAACCATCTTCAATTGAGATGATTGGATATTTAGAAGCCATCTCTTCGTACCAGTCAACCATTTCAGCAGAAGTTTTAACAACGCCTTCACCAGATAAATGGTATTTTCCGTCTTCTTTGTTGTAGAACTCAGAAGATGCAGCGTCCATTGCAAGCATAACTTGTTCGCCTGGCTTGTAGCCAGCTTTTTCGATCGCAGCTACGATTGTTTGCAATGCTTCTTCGTTAGAACCTAGGTTTGGAGCAAATCCGCCCTCGTCACCAACAGCTGTGTTTAAGCCTTTGTCTTTTAATACAGCCTTTAAGCTATGGAAAATTTCAGCACCCATGCGAAGTGCTTCTTTAAAGCTTGGTGCGCCAACAGGCATTACCATGAATTCCTGGATGTCAACGTTGTTATCAGCATGCTCGCCGCCGTTAACGATGTTCATCATTGGAACTGGAAGCTGCTTCGCGTTGAAGCCGCCAAGGTATTGGTATAAAGGAATATCAAGATAGTTTGCAGCAGCGTGCGCCACAGCCATGGAAACACCAAGGATAGCGTTAGCGCCCAACTTGCCTTTGTTTTCAGTTCCATCAAGCTCGATTAAAGCATGATCAACAGAAACTTGATCAAGAACGCTGAACTCTTCTCCAATTAAGTATGGAGCAATGATTTCATTTACGTTGTTAACCGCATTTTCTACACCTTTACCAAGGTAACGGCCTTTGTCTCCATCACGAAGCTCAACAGCTTCATATTCACCTGTAGAGGCACCGCTTGGCACCATTGCGCGTCCAAACGCACCTGATTCAGTGAACACTTCTACTTCAACAGTCGGGTTTCCGCGGGAATCTAATACTTCACGAGCATATACATCAACGATAAATGGCATTTGTCTATCTCCTTAGAGTGAATTATTTTTTAAAAGAATATTATTAAAAGATTACTTAATAATTGATTTTCCAGTCATTTCAGCAGGCTTTTGTACACCTAACAAATCTAGCATAGTAGGAGCCAGATCGCCAAGGATTCCGCCTTCACGCAGTTCTGCACCTTCTTTTGTTACGATGACAGGAACAGGGTTTGTAGTATGTGCGGTCATCGGCTCACCATCAAGTGTCACAACTTCATCGGCATTCCCGTGGTCAGCAGTAATGATGGCTGTTCCGCCCTTTTTAATAATTAAATCAACAATCTTGCCGAGACACTCATCAACGGTTTCAATCGCTTTTATGGTCGGCTCAAGCATTCCTGAATGGCCTACCATATCAGGATTGGCAAAATTCAAGAGAATAGCATCAAAGTTATCCGCTTCAATTTCCTTTAAAAGTGCGTCAGTGACTTCATATGCACTCATTTCAGGCTGAAGGTCATAAGTCGCTACTTTTGGAGAATTGATCAAAATTCTCTCTTCGCCAGGGAACTTTTCCTCACGTCCACCGCTCATAAAGAAGGTTACATGAGGGTATTTTTCCGTTTCAGCAATCCGCAGCTGCTTCAAGCCGTTCTGGGATAACACTTCACCAAGCGTATTATCCAGATTGGTCGGTTTAAACGCTACATAGCCATCAACTGTCTCACTGAAGTGCGTCAGGCAGACGAAGAACAGATTTTTCGGATGCTTCGGCCACGGTCAAAGGCACGGAAATCTTCATTTGTAAACGTATTAGAAATTTGGATCGCACGGTCAGGACGGAAGTTATAGAAAATAACTGCATCGTTATCCTGAATCGTTCCGACAGGCTGTCCGTTTTCATCTGTGATCACGGACGGAAGAACGAACTCATCAAAGATTCCATTGCGGTATGAATCTTCCACAACTTCCTCAGCGCTTGAATACGTTGGCCCTTCACCATCAACCATGGCGCGGTAAGACTTTTCCACTCGTTCCCAGCGCTTATCCCTATCCATGGAATAATAGCGGCCTGAGATGGTGGCAAATTGGCCAACCCCATACTCCTTCATTTTATCCAGCGTCTGCTGAATATATGTTTCCGCTGTTTTTGGTCCTACATCACGGCCATCGAGGAAGGCATGAACATACACCTTCTCAACGCCTTCATCCGCAGCCAGCTTCAGGAGAGCAAACATATGGTTTATATGGCTGTGAACCCCTCCATCAGATAAAAGGCCGAAAAGATGCAGACTCGTTCCATTCTTTTTAACGTGTTCCATCGCGCCTGTAAAGGTTTCATTTTTTTCAAATTCACCTTCACGGATGGCAACATTCACTCTTGTAAGGCTTTGGTAAACAATCCGGCCTGCACCAATATTTAAGTGGCCGACCTCAGAGTTCCCCATTTGCCCTTGAGGAAGCCCCACCGCTTCACCGCTCGCTGTTAGATGGGAATGCGGATAGGCACTCCAGTAACGGTCGAAATTTGGTTTTTTCGACTGTGCAACAGCATTACCTTTTGATTCGACTCTGCATCCAAAACCATCCAGGATGATTAAGGCTACTGGAGATTTACTCATACTTACCTGCCTCCAGTAATTGCAAAAATGACTGCACTTCAAGGCTCGCTCCGCCAACCAATGCACCATCGATATCCGGCTGTGCCATATATTCCTTAATATTTTCAGGCTTTACGCTTCCGCCGTACTGGATTCTAACAGCAGCTGCCGCATCCTGGGAGAATTGTTCTGCCACAACACTGCGGATATGCGCACAAACTTCATTTGCATCCTGTGCTGTTGAAGACTTGCCAGTTCCGATCGCCCAAATTGGTTCATAGGCGATAACCGTTTGTTTTACCTGTTCTTCGCTTAAGCCTGCTAAAGCCGCTTTAATTTGGCCTCCAACGAAGTCATTTGTTTCTCCGTTTTCACGCTGTTCAAGCGTTTCGCCGCAGCAGACAATCGGTGTTAAATTGTACTTGAAGGCTGCAAGCGTTTTTTTGTTAACGGACTCGTCTGTTTCATTGAACATTTCACGGCGTTCAGAGTGGCCTAGAATAACATATTTCACGCCAAGGTCTGCTAGGGCTGCAGGGCTGATTTCTCCTGTAAAAGCACCTTTTTCCTCGAAATGCATGTTTTGAGCACCAATTTCAACATCGTGGCCCTTAGTAGATTCCACTAAGCTCTGTAAAAATAACGCAGGTGCACAAATAACAGATTCAATTGCATCTTTTCCTGGTACAAGACCATTTGCTTCCTCTGCAAAGCTTTTCGCTTCAGAAAGTGTTTTGTGCATTTTCCAGTTACCTGCAATAATCGGTTTACGCATGGTGGCACGTCCCTTCTTGCTAACAATTTTCTTTTTGAAAAAGACCTTTTTTAAAAAGGATTTCCTTATTTATCGTTTAAAGCTACGACGCCTGGAAGTTCCTTGCCTTCCATAAATTCAAGTGATGCGCCGCCGCCAGTTGAAATATGGCTCATTTGCTCTGCCAGATTGAACTTTTCAACAGCTGCCGCAGAATCCCCACCGCCAATGACGGAATATGTATCCTTAGATTCAGCAAGTGCTTCAGCTACTGCCTTTGTACCGCCGGCAAACTTATCAAATTCAAATACGCCCATTCGCCCATTCCAGATAACCAATTTTGATTTCTTGATGACATCACTGTATATAGCAGCTGTTTTTGGCCGATATCGAGTGCTTCCCAGTCAGACGGGATAGAATCGATGGAAACTTCTTTTGTATTCGCATCAGGAGAGAAGTCATCCGCCACGATTACATCGACAGGCATATAAAAATTGACGCCTTTTTCTTTTGCCTTCTGAATAAAGGAATTAGCAAGATCGATCTTATCTTCCTCAAGAAGTGATTTGCCGACTCCATGGCCCTGTGCCTTAACAAAGGTATAAGCCAATCCGCCGCCAATGATAAGGTTATCAACCTTTTCTAAAAGATTATCAATAACGCCGATTTTATCCTTAACCTTTGCACCGCCAATAATGGCTGTGAACGGGCGTTCAGGATTGAATAGCGCCTTGCCTAATACTTCAATTTCTTTTTCCATTAATAATCCTGCAACAGCCGGCAGATGATGAGCGACTCCTTCAGTGGAAGCGTGTGCCCTGTGTGCAGCTCCGAAAGCATCGTTCACATACACATCGGCAAGCTCTGCGAAAGCCTTAGCCAATTCAGGATCATTCTTTTCTTCACCAGGATAGAAACGGACATTCTCAAGCAGCAGAACGTCGCCTTCGTTCATGGCTTCGATTTCCTTTTTAACTTCATCGCCATATGCTTCATCCGCTTTTCGAACATCTTTTCCAAGAAGCTCACCAAGGCGTTTCGCTACAGGAGTTAAGCGCATTTCTTCGACTACTTTGCCTTTTGGACGACCAAAGTGGCTCGCTAAAATGACCTTTGCACCCTGCTCAACCAAATAATTGATTGTTGGCAGTGCAGCGCTGATACGTGTTTCATCGGTGATTTTTCCGTCCTGCATCGGTACGTTGAAGTCTACCCGGCAAAAAACGCGTTTCCCTTTTACATCTACATCTTTAATCGATTTCTTGTTCATAGCAAAAGGACCTCCTAAATTGAAATGCATAAGCGCCTTTAACGGGCGCCGAACAATAAAAGGGAGAGGGGAATCACCCCCGCTCCCCCTTAAAAAGCTTGCATAAGTTTCACTTTAATTATTATAGACTTTCGCCAACAGGATATCCAATCATACCCATGAATGACGGGTTTTAAGAATTAAAGTCCTTTTTTAGCGATGAAGTCAACAAGGTCAACGACACGGTGAGAGTAACCACTTTCGTTATCGTACCAAGAGATAACTTTTACCATGCTGCCTTCCATAACCATTGTAGAAAGAGCATCAATAGTAGAAGAATCTGGGTTGCCATTGTAGTCGGTAGAAACAAGTGGCTCTTCACTGTATCCAAGAATACCTTTTAATTCGCCTTCTGATGCTGCTTTAAGAGCTGCGTTCACTTCATCAACTGTTACGTCTTTATCTAATTCAGCAACAAGGTCAACTAATGATACGTTTGGAGTTGGAACACGCATAGCGCCACCGTTTAATTTACCTTTTAATTCAGGCAATACTAGTGAAACAGCTTTTGCTGCACCTGTTGATGTTGGGATAATATTTTCCGCAGCTGCACGAGCACGACGAAGGTCTTTATGCGGAAGGTCAAGAATTTGCTGGTCATTTGTGTAAGAGTGAACAGTTGTCATCATTCCACGCTTGATACCAAATTTATCATTAAGTACTTTTGCAAATGGAGCTAAACAGTTAGTTGTACAAGATGCGTTTGAAATAACGTGGTGGTTAGCTGCATCGTACTTGTCATTGTTAACACCCATAACAATTGTGATATCTTCATCAGTTGCAGGAGCAGAAATGATAACCTTTTTCGCACCAGCTTCTAAATGTTTTGCAGCGTCTGAACGCTTTGTAAAACGGCCTGTAGATTCAATAACTACGTCTACACCAAGATCGCCCCAGCCTAATTGTGCAGGATCTCTTTCAGCAAGAACCTTAACTTTGTGAGAACCAACAACCAGGTACTCACCGTCAACCGTTACATTCTCCTCTAATTTACCATGCACTGTGTCATATTTTAAAAGATGCGCCAAAGTGTTTGCATCTGTTAAGTCATTTACCGCTACTACTTCCACGTTAGAATTTTTCAATGCCGCGCGGAATACATTACGTCCAATTCGTCCAAATCCGTTAATACCAACTTTTACTGCCATGTTAATTTCCTCCTTTATTTGGTTAAGGATTATATTTTATATAAAGGGATTACCCTTTTAATAACGTTCTTGCTGCCCCTTCATCTGTAATTAAGATGGTAGAGGGTGGTGCCTGTTTCATATAAGCGCGGATTGCCTTTGCTTTTGATTCTCCGCCGGCAACGGCTATTACATTTGGAATGCGGGCAAGGTCATCCAGCTGAAGGCCAATCGTGAGTACCTTATGGACGATGTCGCCCTCTTCGTTGAAGTAGTACCCAAAAGCTTCACCGACCGCTTTCCCCTTCTCGATCTTTTCCAAATCCTCAGCACTTGTCTTCCTGCGCTCAGCCATTGGAATAGCTTCCCCAATGCCGTGCAAAACCATGCTGGCCGATTTAATCAATCCGAGAACCTCGTGAATAAGCGGTTCTTTTATAAAGGATTCATAAATCTCCATACTAACCTGATCAGGAACATAAAATACCCTGTGCTTCGCATTCGCATTTCCAGCCATAATCGCGCAGATGGTGTTTGCCTGATTCTGGACATCCTCACCGATGCCGCCGCGTGCAGGGACAAAGAGCAATTCTTTATTCCCAAAATCGGGAGTCAGCCATTCTGCAATGGCAGCCATGGTGGATCCGCCAGTTATAGCGATGATATTTTTTCCTGCGAGCAGCTTCTTCATGCAATTGGCACTGGCTTTTCCTAATTCGCTTTTAACAAGCGGGGACTGATCACTGTTGCCTGGGACGATGACGACCTTCCGGATTTCCAGAAGCTTCTTCAATTCCTGCTCCAGTACATCTATACCCGTCAGCTCGCGCATTAAGCTTTCCAGGCTTTCCAATAAATTTTTCCCTTCAGGCGTTAAACTCATTCCAATATTATTAGCGGAAATTAAGTTCTGGTCTTTTAAAAAATCGACCTCAGCACGCAGGATTCTTTCGGTCGAACCAAGACTGACTGCCAGGCTTCTTCTGCCAACAGGCTGCATGAAACCTATGTAATGAAGAATTGCGTACCTTTTTCGCATGACATGAAGAAGATCGGGTAATAATTTTCTTTGAATATCAATTATCGATTGCATGAGAGCCTAGCTCCTTTACAAAGCAGTTGGACTTTAAATGTCCCGCATAGACATATTATGTCCCGCCGCGGGTAAAAAAAATCACCCCTGCTACAGTTATCATTCTAACAGGAGTGTTAACCTATTTCAACTCATAAGGATAGGGTTTTTTCTTGTAACCGTTTACTTATGTCAAATTTATTAACGTGCCCGAATCCTACCTCTTCACCGTCCAAAACAAAGACCGGAATCATCAAGCCGTATTGTTCGGTTAACTCATCACTTTCTTCAATATCGATTTCTTCAAATAAAAATGGATGCTCATTTTGCAGCTCCATCAGCTCCGATTTTGCTTTTTCGCAAAGAGGGCAGCGCCGGCGTGTATAAAAAGTCAGAACGGTTTGTTTCATGTGGAGTCTCCCTTCATTCGTATCTTTTTCGTTTAGATGAAGATGGTATACCAAGCTGGTCACGGTATTTTGCCACAGTCCTTCTAGAGACAACCATCCCATCCGTATTTTTTAAGTATTCCACAATTTCCTGGTCTGAAAGAGGTTTTTGCTTATTCTCATTTTCTATTAAAAGTGAGATGGCATTCTTGACTGTAGATGAAGAAGTACTTTCATCAGCAACAGTTTGGATCGTACTCGTAAAAAAAGATCTCAGCTCGAATGTCCCTGCCGGGGTTTGCACATATTTTTCCCGGACCGCCCTGCTGACGGTCGACTCATGGATATCCAGTTCCTGAGCAACCTCCTTCATCGTCATCGGCTTGAGGTAGTTAGGACCTTTTTGAAAAAATAGCGGCTGTTTTTCGGCTATTTTCATAACAACCTTAGTTAACGTTTCCCTTCTTTGTTCAATGCTCTTTAAAATCCACTGATAATCATGGACCTTTTCATGCAGAAAACGGCTGACCTGCTCGTCACCTGAAGCGGATAGTTGTTTATAATAGGTTGCATTAAAACTGATCTTAGGAAGCGGATCGTCATGGGTGAGAACCGTCAATTCTCCATCTGCCACTTCAATCACCGCATCAGGAATGACAAATGACGTCTTTTCCTGGCGGTATTCTGCTCCCGGACGTGGATTTAGTGTCTGGACCAAATCGAATACCATTTGTATTTCCTTAAGTGAAACGCTTAATTCCTTTGCAAGTGCTTTCCACTTTTTTTCGGCAAAGGGAATAAAATGGCTTGCGACAATGGTATTGGCGAGTTCCTCATCGGGATACTCTCTTTGCAATTGTATCATTAAGCATTCCTGAAGGCTTCGGGCTGCGATTCCCGCCGGCTCGAGCAGCTTGAAGAAGCACAAGCCCTTCCTCCACTTTTTCTGTCGGTGTTTGAAGGGCCGCAGCAGCCTCGTCCGTACCACCTGTGAAGTAACCGTTTACATCAATATTATTAATCAAGTAACGAAGTATTTTTAATTGTTCATTTTTATGTTCTTTTAAATTTAGTTGGGAGATTAAATGCTCTTCAAGTGAGAATGAATTTTCCGCCAGCTGCTCAATCCAGTCATTCTTGTCCTTTACAGCCCTTTTCAGCGTGCGGCGGCTTCTGTCCTGCAAAGGGTTCATCGGCTGGACATTCCCCGGTTCAATCTGCAAAAGGGGATTTTCGAGCGCCTTATTTTCCAAAAAAGCAGTCAGTTCCTGCGTCGTATATTGCAATAACGCAATCGCCTGCGTCAGCTCCTGTGTCATCGCCAGCTTCAAAGTTTGCTGCTGCCATAATCCCGCTTTCATGTTCATCGCGCATTCCCCCTGTTCCTTATTTTACAATATGACGGAGGTTTGGTGTATGGTAAGAATCTGGCAGAGAAATTTAATTTTTAAGGAAGAATCTCGTTTCTTAGATGAATTTTTGTAGTGTAGCGACTCGGCTTCGATACTTGAAACGGATTTTCTCGCGGGTTTCGAGAGGAATCTCGCCGGATTAACAATTTATTTCGCCGATTATGTAATTTATCTCGCGGGAATCCGGGATAATCTCGCGGGAATTCTATTTTATTTCGCGGAACCGCTATAGCCGGCTTCCTTTGCCCTGGAAACCTAGACTCTTCTCTGGAGGAAGCAAGGGCTTTCTCGCGGGTTTCGAGAGGAATCTCGCCGGATTAACAATTTATTTCGCCGATTATGTAATTTATCTCGCGGGAATCCGGGATAATCTCGCGGGAATTCTATTTTATTTCGCGGAACCGCTATAGCCGGCTTCCTTTGCCCTGGAAACCTAGACTCTTCTCTGGAGGAAGCAAGGGCTTTCTCGCGGGTTTCGAGAGGAATCTCGCCGGATTAACAATTTATTTCGCCGATTATGTAATTTATCTCGCGGGAATCCGGGATAATCTCGCGGGAATTCTATTTTATTTCGCGGAACCGCTATAGCCGGCTTCCTTTGCCCTGGCAACCTAGACTCTTCTCTGGAGGAAGCAAGGGCTTTCTCGCGGCTTTCGAGAAGAATCTCACCGGATTAGCAATTTATTTCGCCGATTATGTAATTTTTCTCGCGGGAATTCTATTGTATTTCGCGAGAACATTAATCTGCAGCTTTACAACTAAATACACAGCTGTCTCTCTGAAAAAGGCTACTCGATCATGAAAAAGGCCGTTTTCTAAAAGATTATTGTTTTATAAATAGGTTTTTAAAAGCAAATCGTTGAAAACGAAGTTGATTGGAGCGGAAGGTGCGAGCTCCTCGAAAATGCTCTCGCATTTCCTTCGTGCGGTGTTGATTCTAGGAAGCTGATTCAACGTCCTGCGGGAGCAGCGGGACAGGTGAGACCCCACAGGCGCTGTGCGCCGAGGAGGCTCACCTCCCGCCCCGCGGAAAGCGAGCATCCTGGAGTGAAAATCAACTACTCCTTAAATAGCAACAAAGTATACGAAAACAGCCTAAAAAAAGACCTCCTCCCTTATAAAAAGGAAGAAGGTCTTTTGGTACGCCCTCGGCAGGAATCGAACCCACATCTCAAGAACCGGAATCTTACGTGCTATCCGTTGCACCACGAGGGCAAAGTAATAAATCTGGAGCGCTTGCTCTCCAACTGACGCTTTCATATTATATGACATGTTTTAGCTCTTTGCAAGTACAGAATATGTTTAAAATGGGCGATGTTGGGTAAGATGGATACGGAGTGATTATCATTTCCATGAAATATTGTCGAACGAATCGGGCACCACTACAGTGTGAATTGTTTGACCTTTATTGACCATGAGTGATATGATAACAATACATAAGTTTTTATGAATCAGCCTTTTTCGGCATGATGAACCTTTCAGATTAAAGGAGGAAGAAAAATGAATTTAATCCCTACAGTTATTGAACAAACAAATCGGGGCGAAAGAGCATACGACATCTACTCCCGCCTTTTAAAAGACCGTATCATTATGCTCGGCAGCGGAATTGACGACCATGTTGCAAACTCTATTGTAGCACAGCTGCTATTCCTTGAAGCAGAAAATCCTGAAAAGGATATATCTATTTACATTAACAGCCCTGGCGGCAGCATCACTGCTGGTATGGCGATTTATGATACAATGCAGTTCATTAAGCCAGATGTGCAGACAATCTGTATCGGTATGGCTGCATCCATGGGTGCCTTCCTTCTCGCTGCTGGAACAAAAGGCAAGCGTTATGCCCTTCCAAATGCAGAAGTTATGATCCATCAGCCACTTGGCGGAGCACAGGGCCAGGCAACGGAAATCGAGATTGCTGCAAAACGCATCTTGTTCCTTCGTGAAAAGCTTAACGGAATCTTATCTGAGCGCACTGGCCAGCCACTTGATGTCATCGCTAAGGATACAGACCGCGATAATTTCATGACTGCTGATAGAGCGAAAGAATACGGTTTGGTTGACCATATCATTACACGTAACCCTAACGAAGCAAAGAAAGATAGCCTATAATCGCCATTTGGCAAAAATTAAGGTCTGGCCGCATTGGCCAGACCTTTTTATTAGCTCTCTTTTTGAATAAATTGCGTCAGTGCTTCGAGTGCATCTGCTTCGTCATTTCCTTCCGCAATCACATTGATCAAAGCGCCAGAACCAACCGCAAGGCTCATTAGACCCATGATACTTTTTGCGTTTACCTTTTTTCCTTCTTTTTCAAGAAAAATATCAGATGAAAATCTGTTCGCTTCCTGAACGAATAAAGCTGCCGGCCGCGCTTGAAGACCTGTTTTCAATTTTACTTCCACTTGTTTTTCAACCATCACACAATTCCTCCTCTATATTTTATTACAAGCTTTACAAATCTTTTTTAAGTCTATTTTTTTGCAGAGAATTCCCCTGCTCTTAATTTATCGGCAATCTCATCAATTTTCCTTAAGCGATGGTTAATTCCCGACTTGCTGATTGCACTTCCCGAAACCATTTCACCGAGTTCCTTTAAGGTCACATCCTGGTACGTCACCCGGAGCTCCGCAATTTCCCTCAGCTTTTCAGGTAAAATATGAAGCCCGACCGTTTCGTTAATGAAACGGATGTTTTCAACTTGCCTTAATGCTGCTCCCACGGTTTTATTCAAATTGGCGGTTTCGCAGTTAACGAGACGGTTAACAGAGTTTCTCATATCCCTGACGATTCTCACATCCTCAAAACGGAGGAGCGCCAAATGCGCACCAATGATATTAAGGAATTCCGTGATTTTTTCAGCTTCCTTCAAGTACGTGATATACCCTTTTTTCCGTTCCAGTGTCTTACTGTTCAGGTCAAAAGTATTCATTAACTCGCATAAGGAATCATTGTGTTCCTTATAAAGTGAAAAAATCTCCAAATGATAGGATGAAGTCTCCGGATTATTGACGGAACCTCCGGCCAGAAATGCACCTCGTAAATAAGAGCGCTTACAACACTTCTTTTTCACCAATTCTTTGGAAATATCGTGGACGAAGGTAAATCCTTCACCAAGGATTTTCAAATCCTCCAAAATATTGCGCGCATCTTCATTTAACCGGACAATATAAACATTGTTCTTTTTCAAACGCATTTTTTTCCTGACAAGAAGCTCAACCTGAACACCATAGTTCTTTTTTATAAGTGTATAAATTCTTCTTGCGATCGCAGCATTCTCCGTTTGAATATCAACGACCAGCTTTCGATTTGAAAAAGAAAGCGAGCCGTTCATTCGGATCAGGGCTGAAAGTTCTGATTTACTGCAGCAAGGCTTCAACTCCAGGTTGGTCAGCTCTTTTTTCGTTTCCGAAGCGAAAGACATCCCTTCACCCCCTTATCTATAGACAAACGTTTGCATAATGGTATTACGCATTAAAACGTTTTTTGGTTTCATTTATTAGCAAAGAATATAAAATTTCTGCAACCTTTTTCGGATCATGCCTAATGGCGCTGTTATCCTGGATCGCGATATCTCCATGGACGACTTCAAGGCCAAGCTCATAAAGCTTCGGCATGTCATAAACAACCGGAATAGCAAGCTCTTCATTATAACGAAGCTGGATATCCTGAGGAACTTCCTCATTATTCACAAGGATGGTATCAATGAACGCACAATCCATATGATCATAGATGGCCTTGACGTGCTCACTCGCGGAATAACCATGCGTTTCGCCGGCCTGGGTCATCAAATTGCAGATATAAACCCTTTTTGCCTTCGATTTGCAGACTTCACTGCCAAGCCCGGGCACGAGCAGATTAGGTAGAATGCTTGTATATAAACTGCCAGGCCCAATAATAATCAAATCTGCCTGATTAATTGCCAGAAGAGTTTCAGGCAAAGGCCGGATTTTCTCTGGCGCCGTTAAAAATACTTTTTTTATTTTTTTCCCTGAGAAAGGAATTTTCGATTCACCAGAAACGACGGTCCCATCTTCCATTTCCGCGTGAAGCACGACGCTTTGATTAGCGGCAGGAAGCACTTTTCCGTTCACATTCAAAACCTTGCTCATTTCCTGAATCGCATGGACAAAATTGCCCGTAATCGATGTCATTGCGGCCAATATAAGATTCCCAAGCGAATGCCCCGATAACTCATTCGATGTCTTAAAACGATGCTGGAACATCTCCTCAATGAGAGGCTCCACATCAGATAAAGCAGCCAGCACATTTCGGATATCGCCTGGAGGCGGAATATGCAAATCATCCCGCAGCCTTCCTGAGCTGCCCCCGTCATCTGCCACGGTGACAATCGCCGTGATATCGACAGGGTACTTTTTCAGCCCTCTCAATAAAACTGGCAATCCTGTACCGCCGCCAATAATGACGATCCTTGGCTGTCCTTCTTTAGTCATTTTGTTTTTCCTTTCTTCTCTCAATGTCACGATGAGTAATGCAGGTATGGTAGTCAGTTTTGAAAAAGTTCCCTAAATACTCAGCGAGCGCAACAGAACGATGCTGGCCTCCTGTACATCCGATGGCAATGACCAGCTGGGCTTTTCCTTCCCGCTTATAATGGGGAAGCATGAAGCTGAGCAGCTCTGTTACCTTCTCAAGAAACTTTTGTGTTTCGCTCCACTTTAATACATAGCCTGAAACCTCTGCATCCAATCCTGTTTTTCGCCTCATATAGTCGATATAATGCGGATTTGGCAGGAAACGCACGTCAAAAACAAGATCCGCATCAATCGGAATGCCATGTTTAAATCCAAATGACATGACATTGACAGTAAAAGTTGTTTTATTATTTGTTGTAAATTCGCTTAATATTTTTTCGCGCAGCTCTTTTGGCTTCATTTGTGAAGTATTGTAAATGAGCTGAGCCCTTCCCTTCATTTCCTCGAGCAAGTCACGCTCCAATTTAATTCCTTCAAGTGGAAGGCCTGATGGAGCGAGAGGGTGCGACCGGCGTGTCTCTTTATACCTTCTGACCAGTGATGAGTCATCCGCATCAAGAAAAAGGATCTGCGGAGTCACCCAGGATGTTTCCGCTAAATCATCAAGGGCTTTAAAAAGGTGATCAAAAAATTCGCGCCCCCGCAAATCCATTACCAGTGCCACCTTATTCATTTTATTGCCAGATTCCTTCATAAGTTCTAAAAATTTCGGCAGCAATGTCGGCGGCAGATTATCTACACAGAAGAAGCCCAAATCCTCAAAGCTTTGAATCGCAACAGTCTTTCCTGCTCCAGACATCCCTGTTATAATCACCATTTGCATATCGCTGGCAGCACCGGTACTCATTTTTAATTCCCCCTAATAAGAAAAGCGCAAGGCGCCCGTTTTTCGGCTAATGACCAAGGTTGTTACGGCACTTGGTAACAACACTCGTGCCGATGGCGCCTGGAGCTAGACAATAATCTAGTATTAACTCGGGTCCAATCTATAGCTAAGTAATTCAAAATCCTTTGTATACGTAAATGTCCCGTAAATAATTCCCTTGCCATGAATCATATAATCGAGGATATGATAATCGCCTGCAGCCATTGGCAGTGTCTGGAGCTTATCTACCGGATGCCATTCAAGCTTCCCTTCCTCGCACTCCTCGACAAGCATACCATCCGAATCTGATGCCATGAACGTAAACATCATCCATTCGGAAATGATTTGGCTGTTTTCCTGCATGATAAACGTAAAGATCCCTTTTAATTGGGGATTCTTTAAATATATGCCTGTTTCTTCGCGGTATTCGCGGATACATGAATCGCGGACAGATTCTCCTGGCTCCATTTTACCGCCCGGGGCTACCCACCATCCACGCCGCGGTTTTTGAAGCAATAATAGTTGATTTTCCTTCAGCAAAACACAATTGGTGACTCGCTGCACATTATCCACCTCAACGTTCCTGACGCTATGTAATTCGCAGAAAACGCGAATATCGATTCTTTACATTATACTATTTTTAATATGCTGTCACAATGAACAGAAAAGTAATATTACGCAAAATTCAGCCGGAAAAATTTCTCTTTCATCACAAAGGGGATTGATATAAAAAAAGAACACAGGCTACTCACCTGTGTTTGAAAAGGATTATATTTTTTAAAAGGGGGTCAATTTCTAACTTTATTGTACCCTTTCATTATTTCACTACTGTTACAGGAGAATTAAAAGCGGATTACTTTTTTGTGAAAACTTTGTAAGCTTGTCTGTCAGAAACAGACAAATTTTACTGTTTCGCCTTCAGTTCTTCTATCAGTTCTTCAACAAAATGCTGTGCGCTTTGCGCAGCGATACTGCCATCGCCTGTCGCCGTAACGATTTGACGGAGCGTTTTTTCACGGATATCACCGGCAGCAAAAATACCAGGAACCTTTGTTTCCATCAGGTCATTTGTTTCGATATAGCCATTTTCATTTGTAATCCCAAGGCTTTCAAAAGGCTTAGAAAGTGGCACCATACCAATATAAATGAAGACACCGTCTGCCCTGAATTCTGTTTCTTCGCCGTTTTCAGTTGACACTAACGTCACACTTCCAACCTTGCCATCCTTATCCTTGATCTCTTTAATTGTGTGATTCCAGATGAAGTCAATCTTCTCATTGGCAAACGCTCGGTCCTGAAGGATTTTCTGTGCCCTCAGTTCATCGCGGCGGTGAACGATCGTTACTTTTGTTGCAAAGCGGGTGAGGTACACACCTTCTTCAACAGCAGAATCGCCGCCTCCAATGACCACAAGCTCTTTCCCTTTAAAAAATGCACCATCACAAACCGCGCAATACGATACACCACGGCCGCCAAGCTCTTTTTCCCCAGGAACACCGATTTTTTTATACTCGGCCCGGTCGAAATAATAATCGCACGTGCTTTATATTGTTTTGAACCGGCTACGATCGTTTTATATTCGCCATTGTCAATCACTTCTTTAATATCGCCGTAAGCATATTCTGCTCCGAATTTCTTAGCATGGTCGAACATTTTTGTTGATAGTTCAGGCCCTAAAATATGCTCATACCCAGGATAGTTCTCCACTTCCTCGGTATTGGCCATCTGCCCGCCCGGTATCCCCCGCTCTAACATGAGAGTAGACAGGTTCGCACGAGAGGTATATACAGCAGCTGTCATTCCGGCAGGTCCGGCACCAGCGATAATTACGTCATAAATTTTTTCTTCAGACATTTGACTCACTCCTTACTTTCCAGACAATCGGCATTTAATATTGTTTCCTATTACCTATATCCTATAAAAACAATGTTAAAGACGTCCAAATATTTGCTCACTGCAGAAAGGAATTCACCAATTTTACATATTTTCCTACTGTCGCAACAGAAACGCCATAACGTTCTGCGGCTTCCTTCTGCGGCATTTTTTCACCACGAAGCTTCATCCACACATATTCCATCGCTGCGGCCCATGCCGTTTTGTTCTGGAGCTCTGTTCCGGACTTTATCATTTCAGAGAAGACGGAAAACCACATTAAATATAATCCAGCTTCTACCGTTCCGACAGGATGATGATATTCGTACAGGATTTCAGCTGTCTCATGCGCGTCTCTCAACGAAGAATTCATTTTACGCTTGCCCGATTTGATAAACTGCAAATATTCCTTCTCCAGTGTTGAAAGTTTATCATTTCCAGTAAGCCTTTTAGAAGAAAGAATCGTCTCTTTTTTAGCTGAAACGGAAATTAGAAATAAGGCAAATAACCGTTCTTCCACATAATCACTTTCTATTTTTTGAAAAATAGATCCTACATGATCCTCAAAGCCATTAATCTGGATCCTGTCCTCATTCCACGGCTCGAAGCCTTCCTTTTCAGGGTTGATTTCAAGCACTTTTTCCCACATGGAGTGAGCAATTTTTTCGTGGCCAGTATGGTAAGCGGCATATGAGAGCCAATAGTAAAACGGTCCGTCTCCATCAAATCCTTGCTTATAAAGTTTTCGCAGCAGGCTATATGCAGGCTCATACTCGCCGACAAGCGCGAAGGTCGCCCCCAGTTTAAATTGATGCTCGGTTAAGATCGGATTGATTTTTTTTATCACAGATGTCAAATGCTCAACTGCTTCTGTTTGCTGTCGATAATGCGCGAACACAAGCAAATTGCATAGTGCATGCAGGTTGCCCTGATTCCGTTCCAGCACATCCATTAAAATCGATTCGGCTTTCTCGGTTTCACCGAGATAAAAATAGGCCAATGCCAGGTTGTTGTATGCAGACCAGTATTCAGGATACTCTTCCACTACTGAATTCAGCAATTCAATCGCTTTCGGAAAATAGCCCGACTCCAGCAAGTCCCGAGCCTGCTCCTGCTTGGCAATCAAATCGTCCTCTTCATACAGCTCATCATCCATATCTTCCGCTTCAAGCGTCAGCAATTCCATTAAATCTTCTGTATCCTCGGTAAAATCGCCATCCGGCTCAAGCTCCATATATAGCTTTGCGTGATGGTATGCATCTTTAAAAAAGCCCATATGAGCATAATTATTTGCTAAAAAATAATGGCATTCCACCATTTCTTCATCTAGTTCATCTAGGATGAGATGCAGAATCTGATTGGAATTTTCATATTCTCCAAGCTCCGTGCGGACAATCGCCAGCTGGCAGGCGATCATTGGTTCACCCGGCTCAAGCTGCAGAGCCCGCTGCAAATATTTTTTCGCTTTTATAAAATCACGTCGGTGGTATGCTTTTAACCCCTTTGTGAAATAATATTCCCCAGTAGGGATAAATGTAAGGATTTTCCCCTTTTGTTTTCTAGCTTTAGAGTCTTTACCCATGAAGTCCTCCATCTATCGGTAATAACTAGAGTAGTATAACACAGTTGCGGCTTGTACGAGAAGGAATTGAACGTTGGGAAATAGATAACCAAGGGGATTTCTCAAAGTTTACTAAATTATGGCTATAATTTCATAAAGAAAACTCGCCGATTGGCGAGCCGCTAAGGGCGAAGACAGAGGGGTAGTTGCCCTTATGCGTAATAAGAAGTATAAACTTGCAAAAGTTTATACTTTCTTATTAGCCATCCAAAACAAAAGCTGGCGCTCGGTGCAGCCAGCTTTTGCCTATTTATTATGTCTTTCGATAAGTACATCCAGAACATTGTTGAATGGGAGCTTTTGTTCGACTAGCAGCACCATCAGGTGGTACAGCAAATCAGCTGCTTCCCATTTCAGTTCTTCCGCATCACGGTTCTTCGCGGCGATAATGACCTCGGACGCTTCTTCCCCAACCTTTTTCAAAATTTTATCGACGCCCTTTTCAAATAGGTAGGTCGTATAGGCACCTTCAGGACGCTGGACTTCACGTTCCACGATAAGCTGCTCAAGCTTTGCTAAAATAGCATAGCTGTCTGCACCGACTGAACTCACTTTCTCTTGTCCTTCAAAAACAGATTCCGTAAAGCAGCTCACCGCTCCAGTATGGCATGCCGGTCCCTTTGGATTAACCAAAACAAGCAGGGCATCCTTGTCGCAGTCATATTTCATGCTGGTTACCGACTGGGTATTCCCACTTGTTGCCCCTTTATGCCATAGCTCCTGGCGGGAACGGCTGTAAAACCACGTTTCGCCCGTTTCAAGTGTTTTTCCGAGCGACTCACGGTTCATGTAGGCCAAGGTTAGAACTTCCTTTGTTTCGGCGTCCTGGACAATCGCTGGCACGAGGCCACTTGTATCAAATTTGATTTCTTCGATATTCATCTGACCGTCACTCCTCTTTCTCTCAGATAGCTTTTCACTTCATGAACGGAAGTCTCTTTATAATGAAAAATCGAAGCAGCGAGCGCCGCGTCAGCTTTCCCTTCGATAAAAGCTTCTTCAAAATGGGCCGAGTTTCCCGCCCCGCCTGAAGCAATAACAGGAATCGAGACAGCGTCACTGACAGCTCTCGTCAGGCTTAAATCGAATCCATTCTTTTCACCGTCACTGTCCATGCTTGTTAATAAAATTTCTCCTGCACCGCGCTTGGCGGCCTCAATTGCCCACTCGATCACTTTTTTATCAGTCGGCTTCCGTCCGCCATGCGTATAGACCCGCCATGTGCCCAGCTCTTCATCATATTTCGCATCAATCGCAACCACAATGCACTGTGCACCAAAAAAGTTCGATCCCTCGGATATGAGCTCAGGATTCAAAATAGCAGCAGTATTGAGCGATACTTTATCGGCACCTGCGCGAAGAATTCGTTTCATATCCTCAAGAGAATTGATTCCGCCTCCGACAGTAAAAGGAATCGCCAACTCAGATGCAACGGCTTTGACTACTTCAACCATCGTTTTCCTGCCTTCATTTGAGGCTGAAATATCAAGAAACACAAGCTCGTCGGCACCCTGTTTATCATAAAATCTCGCAAGCTCGACGGGATCACCCGCATCACGAAGCTGTACGAACTGAATCCCTTTTACTACCCTGCCCTCTTTTACATCCAGGCAGGGAATAATCCGTTTTGTCAACATTCCGGCACCTCCGGATTGTTTTTCAACATTACTCCGCCACCTCTTTCAATGCTTCTGCGAGGGTAAAACGGTTTTCATAAATGGCTTTCCCGACAATCGCGCCGCTGACTCCCTTTGACGCTGCAGCCTTTATAGCGCTCAGGTCTTCAAGCTGGCTGACTCCTCCAGATGCGATCACGCTTTTTCCGGTCACCTCAGCCATTTCACAAACTGCCGCAAGATTAGGCCTGACAACGTTCCATCCGTTGCAATATCTGTAAAAATAAATGTCTCCGCACCGGCATCCGCAAACCGCTTTCCTAATTCGACCGCCTTAACTTCCGAGGTATCAAGCCAGCCATGTGTCGCGACATAGCCATTTTTCGCATCGATTCCAACTGCAATTTTCCGTCCATACTTACGGATCATTTCAATCGCAAACTCGGGATCGGAAACCGCGATGCTTCCAATAATCACTCGTTCAATTCCATTCTCCAAATAGTGAAGGATATCTTCCTCCGAACGAATTCCGCCGCCGATCTGAATTTTCACACCAAGCTCCTTGGCAGCCTGAATAACAAATCGATCATTTACTCTCTTGCCATCCTTTGCGCCGTCAAGATCGACCATGTGAATCCATTCAGCACCTTCAGAAGCAAATTGCTGTGCCATCTCAAATGGAGAATCACCGTACACTGTCTCCTTGCTATAATCACCCTGCAGAAGGCGTACACATTTTCCGCCCCGCATATCAATTGCCGGATAAATCGTTATACTCATTGAACTGCCTTCCTTTCCTCCGCAAGCAGCAGAAAATTTTTCAATAATTCCATGCCGAGCCTGCTGCTTTTTTCAGGATGAAATTGCATGCCGAAGAGATTATCCTTTCCGACAATCGCTGCCACTTCCTCGTTATAACTTGACTTGGCAATCAGCACATTAGAAGCTGCCGCATCGACAAAATACGAATGGACGAAATAAACGTAGTCCTCTTCAACATCTTTAATGATCGGCGAATCTTTTACAAATTCAAGGCGGTTCCAGCCCATATGCGGAACTTTATAGGAGGATCCATCCTTCACACCAGAAAAGCGCTGTACCCTTCCTGTCAATAAAGCGATGCCTTTGCCGGACCATTTTCTTCGCTTTCTTCAAAAAGAAGCTGCATGCCAAGGCAGATTCCGAGCAAAGGCTTCCCTGTTGCCGCGAAATCCCGGATCATATCGGAGAGCCCTTCCTCATTTAAGCGTTCCATCGCATCACGGAAGGATCCGACACCAGGAAGAAGCAAAGCATCGGCCGACATTAATTCCTTTTTATCCCCGGATAAAAAATACTCGGCCCCTAATCGTTCAAGCGCCTTGCTGACACTGAACAGGTTGCCCATCCCATAATCAACAATCCCGATCATTTATAACAATCCTTTCGTGGATGGGACCCCTTTAATACGTGGATCAATTGTCGTGGCTTCATCAAGCGCACGTGCAAGCGCCTTAAAAATAGCCTCAATGATGTGGTGCGTATTTTTACCATAATGGACGATCACATGGAGATTCATCCTTGCCTCCAGCGCCAGCTTCCATAAGAACTCATGAACAAGCTCCGTATCAAAAGTCCCTACCTTCTGTGACGGGAATTCCGCTCTTATTTCCAGATGCGGACGGTTGCTTAAGTCGACGACGACCTGGGCAAGTGCCTCATCCATCGGCACGAAGGAATTACCATAGCGTTTGATCCCTTTTTTGTCACCAAGCGCTTCACGCAATGCCTGTCCCAAACAAATACCAATATCCTCGGTTGTATGGTGGTCGTCGACCTCCGTATCGCCTTTCGCATCAATTGTTAAATTAAACTGGCCATGCTTCGTGAATAAATCAAGCATATGCGTCATAAAAGGAACCCCTGTTTCCAGATTGGATTGCCCTTCCCCATCAATCGAAAGCTCCAGCCTAATTTGCGTCTCATTCGTTCTCCGATCCACACTCGCACTTCTTTCCATATCTGTTCCCCCCTATTGTGGTGCCCGGCACCTTCTTCCAGCCTATTTTCATATATATCCAGACGCCCATCATCACCCAATTATTTTCCAGGTGACAGGCACCTTCCATTTATTTCATACGTGTTTCTATTGCCCTTGCATGGGCTTCGAGACCTTCCATTCGTGCAAATTCTGCAATCTTTGGTCCATTTTCACGAAGTGCCTTTTGGCTATAAATAATAACGCTCGATTTCTTTTGAAAATCGTCGACATTCAAAGGGCTCGAAAAGCGCGCAGTCCCATTTGTCGGCAGGACGTGATTGCGCCGGCAAAATAATCACCGACAGGCTCTGAACTATACCTGCCAATGAAGATAGCGCCGGCATGGCGGATTTTCCCGAGAAGCTCCATCGCATTTTCCGTGATGACCTCCAGATGCTCTGGCGCAACGATATTCACCGTTTCAACTGCCTCATCCATGCTCGCGGCTACATAGATCGCCCCGTAATCCCGAATAGACGCAGCTGCGATCTCTTTTCGCGGGAGAACCTCCAGCTGCTTTTCCACTTCAATAGCAACGTCTTCAGCCAAACGTGCTGAGGTCGTAACTAGGATGCTGCACGCCCTTGCGTCATGCTCAGCCTGCGAGAGCAAATCGGCAGCCACTTCTTCGGCAATCGCCGTCTCATCTGCCAAAATGGCAATCTCACTCGGACCGGCTATCATATCAATGTCCACGTCACCGTAAACTTCCCGTTTCGCAAGCGCTACGAAAATATTGCCAGGGCCAGTAATTTTATCAACCTGTCCAATTGTTTCTGTACCATACGCAAGCGCCGCTATCGCCTGGGCGCCGCCAATCTTGTATATCTCCACTACTCCGGCTTCCTTTGCTGCCACCAAAACCGCAGCTGGAAGCTTACCATTTTCATCAGGAGGCGAAACCATCACAATCCTTTGCACGCCGGCCACCTGTGCCGGAATTACGTTCATTAATACCGACGAAGGGTAGGCGCGGTTCCGCCAGGTACATAAACGCCAACCGAATCAAGCGCAGTAATCTTTTGACCCAGTACCGTACCATTTTCCTCTGTCGTCATCCATGATGGGCGCAGCTGTTTTTCATGAAAGGAGCGGATATTTGCGGCGGCCTCACGAACGATCGAAATAAAGTCCTCATCTACCATTCCATATGCTTCATCGATTTCCGCCTGCTCAACTTTAAATGAATCCAGTGCAACGCGGTCAAATCTTTCTGTATATTCCCGTAATGCTGCATCGCCTCTCTGGCGCACATCGCGAATGATTTTTTTCACTGCATCCTGCTGCTCATCCGTGCCGGCATCGATGGATCTTTTTAAGGAAGTAAGATCATTAACCTGTAAAATTTTCACGTTACATCTCCCCCAGTTTCCCAACCACTTTACTTAGTCTGCCCACCAGCTCTGTTATGCGTTCATCCTTGATTCGATAACTTACAGGGTTTACGATGAGGCGCGAGGTAATGTCGACAATCCGTTCAAACTCAACCAAACCATTTTCAATGAGCGTTCTGCCCGTCGAAACAATGTCCACGATCCGGTCAGCTAAACCAATCATTGGCGCCAGCTCGATTGATCCGTTTAGCTTGATGATTTCCACCTGCTCGCCTTGCTCGCGGAAATAGGCTGCGGCCACATTCGGATATTTAGTGGCTACCTTTGGGGCAACCTCATTCATTTTTGTATTCGGAAGGCCTGCGACTGCCAGATAACAGCCGCTGATCCGTAAGTCCAGCAATTCATAAACATCCCGCTCTTCTTCGAGCATGACATCCTTACCTGCTATACCCAAATCCGCCACGCCATGCTCGACATAAGTCGGAACGTCCATCGGCTTGGCCAGGATAAAACGCAATCCCTCTTCCTCAACATCGATAATCAGTTTCCGGGATTCATCAAATTCAGGTGGCAGCGCATAGCCTGCATTGCGGAGCAATACTAACGCTTCTTCAAAAATTCGCCCTTTCGGCATCGCAATTGTCAAAACACTATTCATTTGCAGGCTCCTTTCCCGCTTTCCCCAACAGGTAAGCCGCATCCTCAAATTTATGTGTATACGCATCAAGGTTTTTTACACCGTTTATATCCTGAAGCACAGTCCGAATACCCTTGCCTCGAAGCTCCGCAGCCAGCATAAAGGCTTCCTGCCTCCGTTCCTGGCTAAATAAAATGCAATGGGCTGGCTCTTTCACTCCCGTTCCTCCCAATGCTTCAAGGAGACGGTCCACCCTTATTGCAAAGCCAGTCGCACTGCCCGTTTTTCCGAACTTTTCAAGCAGGCTGCCGTATCTGCCGCCATTTCCAATCGGGAAACCGACGTCGCCGGCATACGCTTCAAATAAAATCCCGGTATAGTAACTCATATGGCTCACGAGCGTTAAATCAAATTTCACTCTTTCCTGCTCACCATAATCGCAGATAATATTCCATAAATCCTTCAGCTCGAGGAGCGCTTCCCTGCCCTTTTCGTTTTCTACAATCGCAAGGCCTTTTCTATTACGTCTTCTCCGCCCCTCAAATCAAGGAAATCCACAAGCCTTTGCTTGTCGATAGAAGACAATGCCAGCGACTGGACATGCTCCTTATAGCCAACATAATTTTTTTCATATAAAAAACGGAGTAACGCATTGGCCGATCTTCTGTCCCTAATATTTGCAAAAATAATTCCTGTACAAACGCAATATGCCCGATTGAAAGCTGGAAATCGCTTAATCCTGCATCCTTTAGTGATGAAATCATCAAAGCGATCACTTCCGCATCACTCGACACCGTTTCATCGTTTAAGCATTCGACCCCAATTTGCTCAAACTCGGCAGGACGGCCGCCTTCACGTTGCTGTGCCCTAAAAACATTTGCCGAATAAGCGATCCTGAGCGGCAAATCCTCCTTTAACATCCTTGAAGCAGCCACCCTCGCAATCGGCGCTGTCATATCCGGTCTAAGGACGAGCGTATGCCCCTGCTGGTCGAGAAGTTTAAATAACTGCTGGTCAAGGATCGCTGACGCCGATCCGACCGTTTCAAAATATTCCAGTGTAGGTGTTTCGAGAAACTGGTATCCCCACAGCTTTATCGCATCCTCCATCTTCATGCGGACCTGATGCTTTTTTTCATATAATTCAGGCAATGTATCTCTCATGCCGAGCGGTTTTTCAAACATAAACAGGCGGGTCATAATATCCATCCTTTTATAAAAAATTCCCCAAGAATTGAATTAATTAATCAGAATCCTTTAGTTCGCTAATATGGTAATAAAATAAAGTTATTTGTAGTTTACTCCTTATAATACTTCCCGTCAATTGATAACTTTAAGCTTAAGCAAATTTTCAAAAACGTTTTGATTCACAGAACTTAATCAAAAACTACGCAAAAAACAGGCACACCATGGGATGCCTGTTTCATACATTCATAACATTATTCTTTTCCATAAATCGGGTCACTTGCCCAGCGCTGTTCGAGCTCTTCATTTGTATAGATGATACGCATCGGGTTCCCGCCTACAAATGTGCCAGCGGGTACATCCTTATGGACAAGCGTGCCGGCGGAAACAATGGCCCGTCTCCAATCGTCACACCTGGCAGGATCGTGGTATTTGCGCCAATCATGACCTCACTGCCAATTCCAACCGGTCCAAGGCGGTATTCCTTAATCAAATACTCATGAGCCAGAATAGTCGTATTGTAGCCGATTACCGTGTTCCGGCCGACGCTGATTTTTTCCGGAAACATCACGTCGAGCATGACCATCAGCGCAAAAGAGGTCTGATCGCCCACCTTCATACCTAGGAAAGTTCGGTAAAGCCAGTTTTTCATCCCAAGGAATGGAGTGTAGCGCGCAAGCTGTATCACCGCAAAGTTTTTTACAACCTTCCAAAATGGAACCGTTTTGTAAACATGCCATAAGGAATTGGCGCCTTCAACCGGATAACGGGTTGTTTTTCTCATCGTTATTCTTCTCCAAGAATCGGTAAAAGGTCGGCCATGTTTTCGAGTATATAATCCGGTTCGAATTTGGCGAGATAATCCCGCCCTTAATCGACCAGGCCACCCCTGCCGTCAATGTTCCCGCATTTTTCCCTGCTAAAATATCATGATAATTATCACCGACCATAATTGACTCTTCAGGACGTGAGCCAAGCTGCTCTAAAGCGTTAAAAATCGGCTCTGGATCCGGCTTTGCTTTTTCCACATGGTCAAGCGCGACGATTACTCCAAAATACTGTTCAAGATCCATCAGCCGCAGACCCTTCAAAACCACATCATGCAGCTTTGTTGTAACGATTCCCAGTTTATAGCCGCGTTCCTTTAATGTTTGAACTGTTTCCTTAACTCCCAAAAATTCCGTAACAAGCTGATCATGGTTGGCCAGATTATATGTCCGGTACTCAAGAATCATTTCTTCAACCCGGTCAGGATCGATGCCTGAAAACGTTTCATGCAGCGATGGCCCGATAAATGGCAGGACATCCTCACGCTGATATTTGCTTGGATAGTATTTTTCGAGCGTATGCAAAAAGGTAGAAATAATCAGTTCATTCGTATCAATTAAGGTTCCATCAAGATCAAACAGTACTGTATTTATTTTATTGCTCATAGTTTGCTTCCTTTCTTTTCATAAAGCCCGAGCGCCTCCAGATGGTTCCGACAATGAGTGTGAGCACGACCGCGACTCCAAGCCGAATCAGGAAAAGCGGCAGAACCGGAATGCCGAGCGGAATAAAAATAAGTGTATCCTCCACGACAGCATGGCAGGCAACAAGGAAAATAAACGCCAAAGTTAAATCCTTCTGGCTGACTCCATCTTCCTTGACGGCCTGAATCATTACCCCAGCACCGTATGCAAGGCCGAATAGCAGGCCAGCCGCCATTGTCGTTGATGTATTTTCCTTCATGCCAAGCGAGCGGGTGACACGCACCATACCTTTTGAAAAAGCAGCAAGCCATCTCAGGTCTTTTAAAATTTGAATGACAACCATTAATGGAATGACGATCATGGCCAGCTGCAGAATCCCTAATAACGCTTTATGGACAGCTTGCCATAGAATAGCCAGAACACCATGCGCGAGTTCTGTTTGTTCCGGAATCAAGCCATAATGGGCAGTGCTGCCCCCTCCATGCCAGACTAAATTAATAACGATTGCCGACAGCAAAGCAAGTCCAAGCCGGACAGTCAGCACCACCCACACTTTTACCCCAGTTTTCACCGCTACCCCTGTTTCAACCAGCAAATTATGAGAAAAGCTCATCATAACCGCCAGGATAAAAACTTCTTTTACCGTGAAATGAAGGGTTAAAATGGCTCCGATTGCTCCATATAGGTTTAAAAAATTCCCGAGTACAAGTGGAATCGCCGCATTTCCCGGCAAGCCAATCAATCTCATTAGCGGAGTGATGGCATCCATCAGCCAGGGAAGCACCGGCGTGTACTGCAAAACAGCTACCAGCAACGTGACAGGAAAAATGATTTTACCAAGCGTCCACGTTGTTTTTAATCCTACAAACAATCCCCTTTTGACCGAGCCAATCAGCATTTCTTCATACTCCCCTTGATTATTGATTTTGCAAATCTAAATATTTTTGGTCTGCAAGTCCTCTTTTTCTTCTGTAAAAAAGAATCACGATTGCCATTACAATCAGTACAATCGAAATCGTCTGCGCAATTCTCAGGTTTTGGGTCAGCATCAGGCTGTCAGTTCTCATGCCTTCAACGAAAAACCTTCCGAATGAATACCAAATGACATACGACAAGAACATTTCACCACGGCGCAGATTCACGCGGCGCAGCAGCATCAATAAAATAAATCCGGCAAAATCCCAGACAGATTCGTATAAGAAGGTCGGGTGGTAATATGCGCCATTTATGTACATCTGGTTAATAATAAAATCAGGCAAATGCAGGTTTTCTAGAAATGACCTGCTTACTTCTCTCCCATGTGCTTCCTGGTTCATAAAATTTCCCCAGCGGCCGATGGCCTGCGCCTAAAATAATGCTCGGCGCAGCGATATCGGCTATCTTCCAAAAGGAGATATTCCTCGATCGCGAAAAGATATATGTGGTCAGGACAGACCCGATCAGCGCACCATGAATGGCTATGCCGCCATTCCAGATTTGAATGATTTCACCAGGATTATTAGCATAATAGCTCCATTCAAAAAGCACATAATATAAGCGCGCAGAAATAATGGCAATCGGAATCGCCCAAAGCATTAAATCCGCAAACGTTTCTTTCGGAAGCCCTCTCCTGTCACCTTCCCTTATGGCGAGTAACAAGGCCAGTGCCAAACCGGAGCCGATAATGATCCCATACCAGTGAACCTGAATCGGTCCAAGAGTAAAGGCAATCGGATCAAGAGGATGAAGATTTTTTTCCATAGTCATTTCTCCTTATTCCTTTTGTTCCCGGCAATTCGCCAGGTGCCCACAGTTTCGGCCAGCAAGCCGAAATCTGAAGGCTCTAAAACAGTTAATTACTCATGGTCACTGTCTTCGATCACGTCCGAAAGACGTTCCGTAAACTGCTGGGCAGCATTGACCCCCATGCGCTTCAAGCGGTAATTCATTGCAGCCACTTCGATAATGACAGCAAGGTTTCGTCCAGGACGAACCGGAATGGTCAGCTTCGTCACTTCCGCATCGATAATCTTCATTTTTTCTTCATCAAGCCCAAGCCGGTCATACTGCTTTTTCGGATCCCATATTTCCAGATTGATAACAAGCGTGATCCGTTTGTTGCTTCGTACTGCCCTGCCCCAAAAAGTGTCATCACGTTGATAATTCCTAATCCGCGAATTTCCAGCAAGTGCTCAATCAGCTCAGGTGATGTCCCAATAAGTGTATCCTGGTCCTCCTGGCGAATTTCTACACAGTCATCCGCAACAAGGCGGTGTCCGCGCTTTACCAGCTCAAGCGGCCGTTTCACTTTTACCGACTCCGCTTTTACCGGTAATCAGGACGCCAATTCCGTAAATATCAACAAGTACGCCATGAACCGCAGTTGTCGGGGCAAGCCTGCTCTCAAGATAGTTGGTCAGCCGGCTTGAGAACCGGGTTGTTTTCATATTGGAACGCAAAACGGGCACGGATTCACGCTCTGATGCTTCAATCAGCTCAGGCGGAACCTCCAAATCCCTGGTAAGGATAATCGCAGGAGTAATGTCCGTACATAATTGCTCCATACGTATAACACGGTCGGATTTTGGCAGCTCACTAAAAAAAGAAAGCTCTGTTTTTCCCAAAAGCTGAATTCGTTCTGCCGGGTAAAATTCAAAATATCCGGCTATTTCAAGTCCAGGCCTGGATATATCGCTGGTAGTAATCGGACGGCTGATCCCTTCCTCCCCGCTGATTAACTCAAGGCCGAATTTTTCTAAAATGTCTTTAGTGCGTACTTTAGGCAAAAAGCTTCCTCCTTTTTAAGGAAATAACATAGTGTGGGAAGACGTTGGACAAGTGTTTCTCCAAAGATTCTTTTCCCATGATTCTTCTTATTTTAGCACTTTTCTGCAAAGAACCAAACGAACGATTCGTAAATAATTCATTATTTTAAAAATAAGCAGTTCGTTAGGTGGTATAGACAACTAAACCACAAGGATTTATAATTGGCATATCTAACCTATTAGAATGGAGCTGAATGAATTGGGAACTCTTCTCCTTGTTCAAGGAAAAGCCGTCTTGGAAAAAGAAATTGCCGAATCCATTTACATTTATATAGAAAAAGAAACCATCCGGGAAATCGGCCGTTTGCTGTCGGCCAAAACAAGTTTCCGAACGCTGAAAAAATCATTTTCCCAAAAGAATACACTGTCGTTCCGGGATTTATTGATGTTCATATCCATGGTGCTGCCGGTGCGGATACAATGGACGCGACACTTGAAGCCCTAGGAACAATCGCCTCCGCCCTTCCAAACGAAGGTACAACCAGCTTTTTAGCAACAACCATCACGCAGGAAAAGAGCAAGATTGAAAGGGCATTGGCAAATGCAGCACAGTTTTGCCAAGCAGAAAATCATCCTGGCAGGGCTGAAGTCCTCGGCATCCATTTGGAAGGTCCGTTCATTAATGAAAAGCGTGCCGGAGCACAGCCAAAAGAGCATATACTGAAGCCGGATATCGATTTATTCAAGCGTTGGCAAAGCCTCGCCAATAACCAAATCAAGCTAGTAACCGTCGCTCCGGAAATGGAAAATGGAACAGAATTTATCTCTTATCTTAAAAATAACGGTGTGATCGCCTCTGTCGGCCATACGGATGCTGTATATGAGGAAGTGGAGGAGGCCGTGAAAGCAGGCGCCAAACAAGTAACCCACCTGTTTAACGGAATGAGGGGAATGCATCACCGCGAACCTGGAACAGCCGGTGCGGCCTTACTTTTTAAAGAGCTGATGATTGAATTGATTGCAGACGGCATACATGTTAGTCCTCAAATGATTAAGCTCGTCCTTGCCGCAAAGGGGGCGGACGGCTCCATTTTAATAACAGACTCGATGAGAGCCAAATGCCTGAAAAGCGGAATATATGACCTCGGCGGCCAGGATGTCACAGTAGCGGATGGAAAGGCGCTTCTGGCTGACGGCACCCTCGCAGGCAGCATATTAAAAATGAATGATTCCGTAAAAAACATCCTTGAATTTTCGCAGCTGACTTTAGTGGAAGCCGTACAAATGGCAAGCGCCAATCCAGCCAAACAGCTTGGAATTTTTGACAGAAAGGGCAGCATTTCTGCTGGCAAGGATGCAGATATTGCCGTCCTTAATGGGCATTTTGAGGTTGAATACACGATGTGCCGTGGAAAAACAGCTTTAGATTGAGGGGGATCAGTATGAAGGTCATTCGAACATCCAACTATGGGGAAATGAGCAGGACAGCTGGAGAATTAATCATTGAAAAAATCCGCTCAAACCAGCAGCTTACCCTCGGGCTTGCAACGGGGAGCACGCCAAAGGGTGTTTATGAATACTTGATTTCGGATCATTGGCAAAATGGAACTTCCTATAAAAACATTACCACGATTAATCTCGATGAATATATCGGCCTACGTAATGACCATCCAAACAGCTATCATATTTTTATGAGAAAAAACTTATTTGATCTTTTGGATATCCCTCTGGCCGAAACCTTTATCCCTGATGGCACAGCGGATGATTTAGAAACCGAATGCCTCCGTTATGAAAATCTCATTAAAGAAAAGGGTGGCATCGATCTCCAGCTATTGGGGATCGGGCAAAACGGGCATATTGGCTTCAATGAGCCTGGTACTCCTTTTAAGAGCAGGACACATATCGTGACTTTGGCGGAGAGCACCCGACAGGCAAATTCCCGGTTCTTCCCCTCGTTTAGGGAAGTGCCTGCACAGGCGATCACGATGGGGATCTCAACCATATTTGAGAGCAGAGAAATTCTCCTCCTTGCCTCAGGGGCGGCAAAAGCAGAAGCAGTGGCCCGTTTGATAAACGGTGATTCCGATGAAAACTTTCCAGCTTCCGCTCTCAAGCTTCATCGAAATGTTACCATCATTGCCGATGAGGCTGCATTAAAATTGGTTTAGTGTTTCAAAAAGGAGCGTAATAGATGATTAACAAGAGTTCACCAATACCAATCTACCATCAGCTGGAGGCCTATCTAAAGGAACAAATAGAAAACAGCAGCCTCCATGCTGATGAAATGATTCCATCAGAGCGGGAGTTTGCAGAAAGGTTCCAAATCAGCCGGATGACTGTTCGGCAGGCGATCAACAATCTTGTCAGCGATGGCTATCTTTACCGGCAAAAAGGGCGCGGTACCTTTGTCAGCAAGCAAAAGGTGGAGCAGGCGCTTGAGGGCCTGACAGGATTTACAGAAGACATGCTTGAACGCGGTATGAAACCCAGCAGCCGGCTTCTTTCTTTTAACACTATTGCTTCCGGCAGCCAAGTCGCACATCAGCTTCAGGTTGCTGAAAAAGACCTGGTTTATGAAATTTTCCGTGTCCGGCTTGCAGACGGAATTCCGATGGCACTTGAAACCACCTATATTCCCATTGCTCTCGTTCCCGGCATTACCGAAGACAATAGCAATCACTCTTTATACAAATATATCGAAAACCAGTTGTCTCTCAAAATTAGTGAAGCGACTCAGGAAATTGAGGCCGCTATTGCCAGGAAGCCCGAAGCAGATCACCTGGACATCGCTGCAGGAGCACCAGTCCTGCTCATTATGCGTACCGCCTGCCTGCAGGATGGCACTCCGTTTGAGTTTGTAAAATCGGTGTACCGGGCAGACCGCTATCGATTCATTCATCGATTAAAACGCGACCAATAAATTGAAGATTGACAGGCATACCATCTTCCAACTTTTAGCAAAGTCTCCTGCAAGGTGACCTTTTTGGCTGTATGTCCGTATTATATATGTGATTAATCGGCAGTAGAAAGGAGCAATTAGAATGAAGATTATGCTTGATGCAGGTCATGGATACAATACTCCCGGAAAAAGAAGTCCGGATGGCTTACGAGAGTATGAGTTTAATGGGCCGTTGCTTCCCACGCCAAAGCACTGCTGGATGCCTACAAAAATGTAATCGTCTCTTTTGCCCATTCCGATAAAAGAGATGTTCCGCTTGATGAACGGACAGATTCGGCCAACAGCCAGCACGTGGATACCTATGTGGCCATTCACGGAAATGCATACGGGACTTCCTGGAACGATGCCGGCGGAATTGAAACATATGTCTACCCGACAAGGCCAAAGGAAGCAGTAGAACTCGCCCAGAAAATCCAGAAACAGTTAGTGATGTTAACAGGCTTACGAAACCGCGGGGTAAAAACGGCCAATTTTCATGTTCTCCGTGAAACCTATATGACGGCAGTCCTTTGTGAATGCGGGTTTATGACAAATAAGGAGGAGCTTGCTTTAATGCGCTCCGATGCTTACAGGCGCAAATGTGCCGAAGCGATCGTTAAAGGGATTGCTGAGCAATACCATCTTGTAAAAAAACAATAAGAATCTGATACTGAAAGAACAAAAGCGCAGGAGACATTCTCCCTGCGCTTTTCTTATTTGTACACTATTAATCACGTGAAGGCTTCAGGAAGGTCTTTTGGACAATCACGTTTACAATCGACATGATTACGGAAGCCAGCAAAGCCATGCCGAAGCCCGAGATATCAAACGCACCGCCCATCAGGCGGTCGGTAAGCATCAAAGTGATCGCATTGATGACGAACAGAAATAATCCAAGACTGATAATGGTCACCGGCAGCGTCAGGATAATTAGAATCGGCCGGACAAGGACATTTAAAATCGACAAAATCACACTTGCCTCAAGGGCTGCCACGAACCCATGCAGATGAAAGCTGTCCTGGAAATATCCCGCAATTGCCACAAATAATACCGCATTAATTAAAATACCAGCAGCCCACTTCATTCAAACGCTCCTCCTATTTAAAAGGTGCAACACCCTCTGATTGATGTATGGTAATCGAGCCTGTTTTTGTATCGGCTAAAACTTTAGCCGCTCCTGATCCCGAATCAATCGATTTAAAGCGAAGTAATTTTTGGATCACCTCGCTTTTGTCTTCAACAATCTGAATACCTTCCAGCTTCACATTAAAGCCGCCCAGATTCGATTTCAGCTCCCCGTCCATCTTCATACCTGGAGGAACAAACAGGTCAATGCTTCCTGTCGTACCTTTTACAGAAATGGATTCACACTCGGTCCCCTGCAAATGACAGGTTAAATTGCCATTAAACGTTTGGGCTTCGACTTTCCTAAAATCCCCTTCAAGATTGATCGCACCATTAATCGTCTCAGCTTCAAGCCGATTAACTGTGCTGTTCATTATTTTTATATGGCCATTTGCCGTCTCTGCCTCCAGTCGGTTGCCGCTAACCGATGCAAATTCAATTTTTCCATTTGCTGTTTTAATTCTAAAGTCATTAATATTCAGTTCCTCACCGGTGATCGGACCATTGAACATCCTGACACGGACCTTCTCATACTGGGAATGAGGAACAAACACAACAGCGTCGACCTTCATCCACTTTTGCTGGGTAAGGAAGCGCAGCTTTTCCCCTTCAATCGCAAATACTACGTCTTTTAAAAAGCTTTGCCGTGCCTGTTCCTGTGTTTCCACACGATATACCTTCGCCTGGCATTCAATCCGGACATCCCCCTGGTCCCAGGGAACAATTTTAAGAGAACCATTGGAAACATCAATATCCATATCCTTTAAGTAAACATCAGCCTGATGAAAAATATGTGAAATTTCAACCGAATGTCCAAAATTCAAATCCAGATCGATGTCTTTGATTTTTTTCAGGGCGAATCGACAAATTCAAAAATCTTATCCTTGGCAGATTGGAATTTATGATGTATTGGCTCGTCTTTTTTTGCTTCCTCAAACTGGACAGCCGTAGAAAGCTCGTGGACGATTTCCTCCTGCTTTTGCTCCATCGTCTTCTGAGTCTTCTCAAGCTCCTCCAGCAGCATTAGTGCCTCATCTACGGCCAGCTTGCCTTCCTCAACCATTTTCAGAATCCGTTTTCGTTCATTCTGCATACCTTTCCCTCCCTCAACATTCTCACTCATTTTTATTCATCTCTCAGCACCTTTACTCCTTTTACAATATTCCATATCAACACTACGAAACTCACAAGCATCATCAGTGCGACGGTCACTAATGTTAAAACCGGCACGCCATCGCCCATCCTCCTTATATCAAAGAAAAAACTGATGCCTATTATCGGAACAAGAATCAGCGGAATCAAATGGGAAAAGAGCGCCTTCTTGGCATGCCCCTTCGTCACATTGTCCTCCGATACAAAAAACACCACCAGCGGAAAAAGAAACCCCGCAAACAAAATACTAAAATAGCACAGTGCCGACAGGATTTTTCGATTCTCCATCCTCGTTCAACTCCTTCCATATATATTACGAGCCACCGGGCAAAAAGATTCATAGAGAAGAACCTGAGAGATGGGGAGAAAAAATAAAAAAGAGCTGAAGCCCACATATGGCTTCAGCTCTCCCCATTTCATCTATTTCACACTTACGCTTTCTTCCTGCTGCTTGATTTGTTTTTCCATTCTTAAACGGTCGCGGATAAGAACTGGTTTGAGGTATTTGCCTGTATAGGATCCTTGGACTTCGGCCACTTTTTCAGGTGTGCCGGAAGCAATGATGGTACCTCCTTTATCGCCACCCTCTGGACCAAGGTCGATAATAAAATCGGCAGCTTTAATCACATCGAGATTATGCTCGATCACTAAAACAGTGTCCCCGTTTTCGACCAGGCGCTGAAGGACAACTAACAAGCGGGAAATATCATCTACATGGAGCCCTGTTGTCGGCTCATCCAAAATGTAGAATGACTTGCCGTTTGAGCGGCGGTGCAGCTCAGATGCCAGCTTCACACGCTGCGCTTCCCCTCCGGAAAGGGTTGTGGCAGGCTGGCCCAGTGTAATATAACCTAAACCAACATCATAAATAGTCTGCAGCTTGCGGCTGATTTTCGGGATATTTTCAAAGAATTCGAGCGCATTCTCGACTGTCATATCCAAAATATCTGAAATATTTTTCCCTTTGTATTTTACCTCAAGTGTTTCGCGGTTATAGCGCTTGCCATGGCACACTTCACAAGGTACGTATACATCTGGTAAAAAGTGCATTTCAATTTTGATAATACCGTCTCCGCGGCATGCCTCACAACGGCCGCCTTTTACGTTAAAGCTGAAACGGCCTTTCTTATAGCCGCGCACCTTTGCTTCGTTTGTGGAAGCGAAGACATCACGGATATCATCGAATACACCGGTATAAGTAGCAGGATTCGAACGCGGTGTCCTGCCTATTGGTGATTGATCGATATCAATGACCTTTTCCAAATAATCAATACCCTTGATGTCCTTATGCTCTCCCGGTTTACTTTTCGCATTGTGAAGCTTTTGCGCGAGCGATTTATGAAGGATCTCATTAATTAGCGTACTCTTTCCTGAACCGGATACGCCTGTTATGGCGACAAACATGCCAAGTGGGAATTTTACGTTTACATTCCGCAGATTGTTTTCGGATGCACCCTTAATTTCAATATAGCGGCCATCCGACTTGCGTCGCTCAACTGGCAGCGGAATGTATTTTTTTCCGGAAAGGTATTGGCCAGTAAGCGAATTCGGATCATTCATGACCTCTTCCGGAGTACCTGCGGAAACAATCTCGCCTCCATGGACACCTGCTCCTGGACCGACATCGATTAAATAGTCAGCAGCAAGCATTGTATCTTCATCGTGTTCGACAACAATCAGCGTGTTCCCAATATCTCGCATATTTTTCAACGTACCAATCAGGCGGTCATTATCGCGCTGATGAAGGCCGATAGAAGGTTCGTCGAGAATATAGAGGACACCTGTCAGCCTGGAACCAATTTGTGTAGCAAGCCTAATTCTCTGGCATCACCACCGGATAGCGTCCCGGCAGCCCGGCTTAACGACAGGTAATCAAGGCCAACATTGATTAAGAACCCGAGCCGTTCACTTATTTCGCGGAATATGAGCTTCGCAATCTGCATTTCTTTTTCCGTTAGTTCAAGCGATTTGAAAAATTGGTCCGCTTCCTCGATTGAAAGTGATGTAACCTCGGAAATATGCCGTCCGGAAATAAGCACCGCCAGGCTTTCCTTTTTCAAACGGTATCCTTTACATGTCGGGCACGGATGCTGTGACATATATTTTTCCATCTGCTCACGGATCCAGTCAGAACCAGTTTCCTTAAAACGTCTCTCCACATTTCGGATAACGCCCTCAAATACGATATTGCCGTCCTTCACCTGGCCAAAATCATTTTGATAGCGGAAGCGGATTTTCTGTCCTTCCGATCCGTATAAAATTTTATCCAAATGATCCTTCGGCAAATCTTTCACCGGAACATCCATATCGATTCCAAAGTGATTGCATACTGCTTCAAGCAGCTGAGGGTAATATTGCGAGCTCGTCGGCTCCCAAGGTGCAATCGCATGTTTTTTTAACGACAGCTCTTTATTCGGGATGACAAGATCAGCATCGACTTCGAGCTTTGAACCGAGCCCGTCACATTCAGTGCATGCCCCATAAGGACTGTTAAATGAAAACATGCGTGGCTCCAGCTCGCCAATCGAAAATCCGCAGATAGGGCAGGCATGGTTTTCACTAAACAATAGCTCTTCCTCACCGATCACATCCACGATTACGTTGCCTTCACCAAGGCGAAGCGCGCTTTCGAGTGAGTCAGCAAGACGGGATGCGACTCCTTCCTTTACCACGATTCGATCAACTACGACTTCAATTGAATGCTTTTTATTCTTCTCAAGTTCAATTTCATCACCGAGGTCAAGCATTTCGCCATCGACACGGACACGTACATATCCCTGCTTTTTAATATCTTCAAACACTTTGGCATGGGTGCCTTTTCTTCCTGAAACAATCGGTGCGAGAATTTGCATTTTCGTCCGTTCCGGATACTCAAGAATGCGGTCAACCATTTGCTCAACGGTCTGAGAGGAAATTTCAATTCCATGGGTTGGGCACGTCAGCAGGCCGACACGTGCAAACAATAGTCTCAAATAGTCATATATTTCTGTTACCGTTCCCACGGTTGAACGCGGGTTCCGGCTTGTAGTTTTTTGGTCAATCGAGATGGCCGGGGACAGTCCTTCTATTGCGTCCACATCCGGCTTATCCATTTGCCCTAAAAATTGCCGGGCATAAGCAGACAGCGATTCAACATACCGGCGCTGTCCTTCTGCGTAAATCGTATCAAAGGCCAGCGAGGACTTCCCTGATCCGGAAAGTCCTGTCAACACTACAAGTTTATCTCTCGGAATGGTGACATCTATATTTTTTAAATTATGAGCTCTGGCACCTTTGACAATCAGTTTATCCATTGCCATATTTACGTCATCCTTCCGCTTTCAACTCTAATAACAAATCTCTAAGCTCAGCAGCGCGTTCAAAATTAAGCGCTTTGGCAGCTTCCTTCATTTCTTGTTCCATTGACATCATCAGGCGCTCTTTTTCTTTTTTGTTCATTTTACTATATGAAGCAGACGGCTTATACTCTTCCTGCTCCTCGGCAGCCTGGGTGGCCCAATAACATCGCGGATATCCTTCTGGATTGTCATCGGTGTGATGCCGTGCTTCCGGTTATACTCTTCCTGGATCTCGCGGCGGCGTTTCGTCTCACTGATTGCCAGCTCCATCGAGTTCGTCATCTTATCAGCATACATAATGACCTGCCCATTCGAATTCCGGGCTGCACGGCCAATCGTCTGGATTAGAGATCGCTCGGAGCGGAGGAAGCCTTCTTTATCCGCATCCAAAATCGTGACAAGTGATACTTCAGGAATATCCAGCCCTTCTCTCAAAAGGTTGATCCCGATGAGCACATCATATTTTCCAAGCCGGAGATCGCGGATAATTTCAATCCGTTCCAGCGTTTTAACCTCAGAATGCAGGTATTGAACCTTGATGCCGATTTCCTTTAAATAGTCGGTTAGATCCTCGGACATTTTTTTCGTAAGGGTCGTAACCAGTACGCGTTCGTTCTTCTTTACACGATCATGGATTTCACCAATGAGGTCATCAATCTGTCCTTCAATTCGCAGCACCTCGATAAGCGGGTCAAGCAGGCCTGTAGGGCGGATGATCTGCTGAATCATTTCAGGCGTATGCTCAATCTCATATGGTCCCGGTGTTGCCGAAACATTGATCAGCTGAGAGATATGCTGTTCGAACTCCTCAAATGTGAGCGGGCGGTTATCCAATGCTGACGGCAAACGGAATCCGTGGTCGACAAGAACCTGTTTACGGGCGTTGTCACCATTAAACATACCCCTTATTTGTGGGAGCGTAACATGCGATTCATCGACGACAATCAAGAAATCATCCGGAAAATAATCCATCAGCGTATATGGGGTCGAGCCTGGCGCGCGGAGTGTCAAATGTCTCGAATAGTTCTCGATGCCTGAACAGAAACCCATCTCTCTCATCATTTCGAGATCATAGCGAGTACGCTGCTCGAGGCGCTGCGCTTCAAGGAGTTTATCGTCTGCCTTAAGTTCCGCAAGCCGCCCCTCAAGCTCTTTTTCGATATTTCCAATCGCAATTCTAAGCTTTTCTTCTCTCGTAACGAAGTGGGATGCAGGGAAAATCGCAACATGCTCGCGCTCGCCGATAATTTCGCCTGTCAGCGCATTGACTTCGCGGATCCGGTCCACTTCATCTCCAAAAAACTCTACCCGAACGCAATGTTCATCGCGTGAAACCGGGAAAATCTCGACAACATCGCCGCGTACTCGGAATGTTCCGCGTTTAAAATCGATATCATTCCGTTCGTATTGGATATCGACAAGTCGGTGCAAAAGCTGGTTACGTTCAATCTCCATCCCGGTCCGGATGGACAGCACCATCTCACGGTATTCCTCCGGGGAACCTAAACCATAGATGCACGACACACTGGCGATGACAATCACATCACGACGTTCAAATAAAGAAGATGTGGCTGAGTGGCGCAATTTATCTATTTCTTCATTAATACTGGAATCTTTTTCAATGAATGTATCCGTTTGAGGCACATACGCCTCCGGTTGGAAGTAATCGTAATAACTGACGAAATACTCAACCGCATTGTTCGGAAAAAAGTCCTTAAATTCGCTGTAAAGCTGGCCTGCCAGCGTTTTATTATGGGCAATCACCAGTGTTGGCTTGTTCACTTCTTTTATGACATTTGAGACTGTGAACGTCTTGCCCGTACCGGTAGCTCCAAGCAGCGTCTGGTAACGTTTTTTATTTTCAATGCCTTCCACTAGTTTTCGGATAGCTTCCGGCTGATCTCCTTGTGGTGAATATTTTGAAACTAATTCGAATTGGTCCTTCACAAAACATCCTCCTGTGTTCCATTAATTGAACAGCAATTATCAGCCTTTGTAGCAAGCTTGCGGACCGGGTTGTGCTGATAAGCGTCTTCCATAAAATCTCATATCAACATTCTACCACAAACTGCCCCAAACAAACCAACAATATGCGAACTGACATTCTATTTTTATGAAAATAGAAATTAATCAAACGTTTGATTAATTCCTTATTCGCTCAACAGTGGTCGGTTTTTCGGCTTGAAATAAAAAACCTGCCGCTATTAATAGTCGACAGGTTTAAATCATGCTCGGCCCCGGCTCTCCTGGGCTTCATTTTTGAAGCGAGCCAGAAACCGGCCGTTAATGAAAAGGCATCAATAATTATCAAAGTCATGGTATTCGTATATCCTTTATAAACAGAGGTTGCTATCAGCGCAACCGTCAACACGAGCGCAATGACGCGGTTATAGGCAACTCTCGTAAACAACAAAACAAGCAGCCGGCAGAGTCAGCGCCGATAAATATTCGATAATCATTCAAAACACCTCATTATTTTCACGTCCATTACAAGTATTCTAAAAATTTCTCTCCTAAAATGCAACCGCTAACGTAAAAATAATAGTTTTAAAGATAAGCGCAAGCATCCGTTTAGCGACGTATGGACTCGACATCTCCGAACGAGATAAATATAAACTCACCGATTGGCAAGCCTTTAGGCGCAGACAGAGGTGTAGTTGAATTTATTCCTTATGGGAATTGCTGTTTTTGTACAATTAGTTAAATCGTACCTTCAGGTTGTAGAAAACAACTAAATGTTCCTTTTTCAATTTGGATGGTGGCGTGTTCAATGCCGAATTGATCGTGTAATTCTTTCGTTAATTTTTGAAGCAACTCATCGTTATCATCTATTTCGGATCGTATTAAATGAACGGTTAAAGCCGACTCTGTCGTGCTCATTCCCCAAACATGGAGGTCATGTACTTCGGTTATAGTCGGAATTTTCATCAGATATTCCTTAATTTGATTGATGTCAATTCCCTCCGGAACCGCATCCATTGATAAATTAATTGATTCCTTTAATAGTCCCCAAGTCCCAAAAAGAATAACAATAGAAATCCCAAGGCTGACCATTGGGTCGAGCCATTGCCATCCTGTCCAAAGAATGATGAATCCTGCAATCACTACTCCAAGAGAAACAACTGCATCTGCAGCCATATGCATAAACGCTCCACGAATGTTCAAGTCATTTTTTCTCCCTGACATAAAGAGTAAGGCAGTAATAGTATTAATGACTATACCAATAATAGCTACAATAATGACCGTTTTCCCAGCCACTGGCTGTGGGGAAGAAAAACGGTGTATCGCTTCCCAGGCAATGGCACCAATGGCTACCAATAAGAAAACAGCATTGAATAATGCGGATAAGATAGAACTTCTTTTGAATCCATACGTCCGTTTTTCGGTCGGGGCTTTTTTTCCTAGCCATACTGCAACCCAAGCAATCACTAAACCAAGTACGTCACTTATGTTATGTCCAGCATCTGCTAGCAATGCTAATGAATCTCCCAAGATACCATAAACGACCTCAACAATAATAAAAATGGTGTTTAAGATAATTCCAACTCCAAATGCAAATCCGTAATTAGCTGGAGTATGATTGTGTCCGTGATGGTGCCCATGGCTATGATTATGCGACATCTTTCTATCACTCCTTTAGGTAAAGTAATTATTCATGGCAAGCGTGATCGACCGCTTGTTGTAAAAGGTCAATAATATGTTGATCGTCATTGGAATAAAAAATAGTGGTCCCTTCTCTCCTGAATTTCACAAGGCGAAGGTTTTTTAAAAAACTTAATTGATGGGATACTGTTGATTGATGTAACCCCAATTCTTCGGCAATTTCATTTACCGAACATTCTTTTTGGGACAACAAATGAAGGATTTTGATTCTTGTGGTATCGGATAATGCTTTGAAGGTTTGGGAAACAATAAATAAAGTCTCTTCATTTAAGGATTCAACTTGTTTTTTTTCCATATTATTCTCTTCATTATTTAGTTCTTTTGAAGTATTCATTTATCCCCCTCCAATAATCAACAAAAACATTTAATATGTTAATTTTAGTATATGCACATATACACATATTGTCAATTTACTTTGGTCAGAATCATAAGCAAAATGCTAATAAATATGAAAAGTAATTTTTCAATTTACTTCTCCTTTCTTAATCCTACTATTTTTCTATACATACCGTTGAACATAACATTTTCATCTTGAATCAAATCGCATTGATTTTCAACTGCTTTGTACATCTCATAAAAATCTAATCCTATATCTGTACCGAGTAATTTCACAATGGGACGTAGGAGTCTATGTGTCATTTTCATTTTTTTGTTTTTAGGGACAAACTTATCAAAAATAAGGAATTTACCATTTCCCTTTAGGACCCTTACTATTTCTTTTAAAGATTTTTCAGGATTGGGTACTACACTAAGAATTAAATTAGCAGCAATAAAATCAAATGACGCATCGCTAAATTCCATCTTTTGTGCATCCATCTCTAGGAAGGTGATTGATGAATCTGGATATTTTTCCTTTGCCCATTTCAACATATCAGCAGAATAATCAATGGCTGTTATTTCAAATCCTTTGTTCAAAAAGAAAGGTATATCTGCTCCCGTTCCAACACCCACAAAAAGAACTTTACTCCCCTTAGCTAATGATAAATCTTTAAATATCTTTTTTCTTGCCGTTAAAAACATCCCTGAATTAAAAAAACAATCATAAATAGGCGACCAGCACTTATAAATAAATCGATTCCAACCATTATTCACATTTGTCTCCTCCCACTAAAAGGCTTCCCAGAGAGGGAAGCCCTAAATTTATTTATCTTTTACTCTGAGAAGTCGTAAACCATTTAATGTAACAATGAGCGTTGCACCCATATCCGCAAATATCGCAATCCAAAGGGTTAACCATCCTGGAATTACTAGTAATAATGCTAATAGTTTAATCCCTAATGAGAAAATGATGTTTTGTTTGATGATAAATAAAGCTTTCCTGCTTAGTTTTAAAGTGAATGGAAGTTTACCCAGGTCATCAGCCATAAGAGCAATATCAGCTGTTTCTAGAGCAGTGTCAGTTCCAGCTCCACCCATAGCAATACCAACAGTAGATGCTGCGAGAGCTGGTGCATCATTCACACCGTCCCCTACCATTGCTACACGATTATATTTATTTCTTAATTCTTTAATAAAAGTTAATTTATCTTGCGGTAGAAGATTTGCTTGTATATCAGAAACTCCTGCCTGCTTTCCAATAGCGTTCGCAGTCCCTGAATTATCACCCGTTAACATGATTGTTTTTTGAATACCTAAAGAGTGAAGTTTTTGTATTACTGATTTACTGTTCCCTCTCACTTCGTCAGCAACTGTGATTAGTGCCAATATTTCTGAAGAAGTACCAGCGACCATAACGGTTTTACCTTTATTTTGCAGTTCAGAAATGGATGCTTTTAGATTAGTTGGAATCCCATTTGTTATTAATTCTTCAAACAAATTCGGACTGCCTACAAAATAGATTTGATTATTAACTTTCCCTTTGATACCTTTTCCAGTTATCGAAGAAAATTCTTCTATTGAAACACTTTGATAAGGTAAGTTCTCTTTTTCCGCTTTTTTCATAATGGCAGAAGCCAATGGATGTTGAGAACCATTTTCTAATGCTGCAATAATAGTTAGCAATTCATTAGGATTTGAATTTGCTTGTGGAAGGTAATCCGTTACTACTGGAATTCCCTCCGTTAACGTACCTGTTTTGTCAAAAGCAATGGCTTTAATAGCCCCCATCTCTTCTAAATGAATACCGCCTTTGATTAGAACACCGTTTCGTGCAGCATTTCCGATTGCGGTCACAATCGAAACAGGTGTGGAAATCACCAGTGCACAAGGACACCCAACCACTAATACAGCAAGACCCTGATAAATCCATTTACTCCATTCCGCATCAAACATTAGTGGTGGAAGTACAGCGACCAACAGCGAAATGAACATGATCACAGGTGTGTAATATTTGGCAAATCGATCCACAAAGGCCTGAGAAGGAGCACGTTCTGCCTGAGCCTCCTCTACCAAATGAATAATCTTTGCAATTGTGGTATCATCCACATGTTTTGTGACTTTTACTTCAAGAAGTCCTTCTTCATTAAGGGTTCCAGCAAACACTTCATCATCAACTGTTTTTGAAACAGGAACTGATTCTCCTGTAATCGCAGCTTGATTAACTGCCGATAATCCTTTTACTACGATACCGTCCATGGGAATCTTTTGTCCTGGTTTAACGATCATTATGTCGCTTATCTGAATATCATCTACATCAACTGAAAATTCTTTATTTCCTCTTCTTATTAATGCTACTTTTGGAGCAATATCCATTAATGAACGAATCGATTGTCGCGCTTTATCCATCGAGTAGGATTCAAGAACTTCACTTATTGCAAACAGGATAACAACTGTTGCTCCTTCTCCCCATTGGCCAATAAACGCAGCTCCTATGACAGCAATTGTCATTAAGGATCTCATATCAAATTCTAAACGAGTTAAATTTTTCAGTCCCGTAATAAAAAGTCGATAACCACCAATCAAAATAGAAACACCATAAGCTAAAATCGATATTATACTCTCTTCCCCATTCATTTGTCCTGAAAGCCATCCAATTAGTAAGAAAACAAACGAGACAATGACCGTTGAATGTTTTTTCAAAAACGGTTCTTTTTTCTCTTCAAAACGTTGTTTTTCTGGTATCACTTTTATATTTTCAAAAGCACCTGCTTTTTCTAGATCTTCGATTGATGTTTCACCATAAACCGTAAGCTTTGAGGCACCGAAATTTACACTTGCATCAAAAACACCATCCAGGTGTTTTACGTTCTTTTCGAACTTTGTCGCACAGCCTGCTCAGGTGAATCCCTGCACTCGGTAAATGGTTTTTCCATTTGATTTCTCTAATGCATTACTCATGAGCTTGCACCTCCTTTTGATGCTCGAATGCGATTTGAATAAGTTGTCTTACATGATTATCATCTAAAGAATAAAATACTAATTTTCCTTCTTTTCGGTATTTCGCTAATCCTAATTTACGGAGCAGACGTAAATGATGGGACGCAGTAGCTGTTGTACTTCCTACGATGTTCGCTACATCACAAACACATAATTCATCTTCCACACTTAAGGCATATGCAATCTTCATTCTGGTATCATCAGATAATGCTTTAAATATTTGTGATACAGCCAATGTATTTTGATTGTGTATGGATTCCTTAACTCGTATCACTTTCTCTCCATCAACACAGGTTACTTCACATACATCATCGTGTTCCATTTTTTCACCACCTGATTATTCAAATGTCTATTTGATTATTACTATATGTTAGAGAATTATAATGGTCAAATAATTGTTTGAATGTTTTTCTTTCAGCTAACTTTTGGGAATAAAAAAAGCCCCCAGGCTCTTTTTTATTCTGCTATCGCCAGCAGAAATGACATTTCCCCAGCTCCTGCTACATTGAAGGGCAGTTCGACTGGCGCCTTACTATTATGAAGCGTGGTTTGGCCTTTCGATGACAGTCGGAGGGGTAATATCCATCGTGATTCCCTGCTGTGAAGCGAAGGTCGTCATATTGCCGGCGAGCATGTTGCCAAGCTCGCCGGTAAAGGAAAATAGCATTTCTCCTTCGACCTGCATACCAAACATGCTATTGGCGATATTTCCAAACGTGCTTGGCTCAGCTTTTAAAATGAGATGCCCCTTGCATTCACCTGTCATCCCGATGAGAACGCCGAGATTGGTCGACACCTCATTTTTGGAGACCAGCTTTGGCTTTTTGATTTCTACATCGAGCGGAAGCACCGCTTTAATTGAATGAATGGCTGAGTTTAATAGTTTCGTAATGACAGATGAGTCGCTCATATTTTCACTCCATTAATCCCAAGAATAAATAACAGCAATTCCCATTATAAAAAACGTAAAGTCTATAATTTTTATATCGACTTCATTTATCTATTTATTAGAAAATTTTTGATTTGGATATTATTACCGATACAAGTAATCGCATGAAACCGCCAATTCACCATTTTAAGTATCAGCAAATTATTTTATTAAAATAATATTCCGGTAGCGCGGTGCAAAAAAGCACCGGCGCCAACAACCGATGCTTTGATTTGTCAGGTTAACAGCTCTGGAGACCTGCTAGTTTCATAATACCTCTCGTTTTACACTTTAAATGTATTGATCAATTCCTGAAGCCCTTCTGCCATGTTCGTGAGTGAAACGGCCGAGGAGGAGATTTCCTGCATCGATGCCACCTGCTCTTCCGTGACGGCGAGAACACTTTGCGTTGCCGAAGCTGAATCCGCTGCAACCTGCGAAATTCCTGTGATGGATTCTACTACATGGGAAGTCCCATCGGAAATTTGCTGTATTACCGCGGATACTTGGTCAATTTGTTCATTTACTCCGCTAACGGATTGCTGAATTTGCCTGAATGAGTCTCCTGCCTCGCCCATGATTCCCATACCTTCCTCAACCTCATGCTGTACGGCATCCATGCTATGGACAACAAGCTCGGTTTCCTGCTGGATATGGGAAATCAGCTCGCTTATCTGTTTAGTAGCCTGCGCTGATTGTTCTGCCAGATTGCGAACTTCATTGGCAACTACTGCAAAGCCCTTGCCCTGTTCGCCTGCCCTGGCCGCTTCAATTGCCGCATTCAAGGCGAGGAGGTTTGTTTGCGCTGCGATGCCTGTAATAACTTCAATGATTTTCCCGATTTCCTGGGAGCGCTGTCCTAGTCCTTTTACAACCGCTGAAAGATTGTTTACATTGTTTTGGATCGAATCCATTTGCTGGCCGGCAGTCTGGATTGATTCAGAACCATGGTTCGCCTTTTCAAGTGAGTCCAGTACCTTTGCCGATACCTGGTCTGTGCTGACTGCAGCCTGTGTAAGGCCTGCCGCCATTTGGTAAATTACATCGGATGTCTGGTATACACCATTTACCTGGTTTTCGTTCCCCTGTGCTACCTGTTCAATGATGTTAGAGATATGTTCTGTCGCTTTTGTCGTCTGCTGGGCACCCTGTGACAAATGATGCGAGTGGAGCGTAATTTCCTTTGTAGTTCCCTGAACCTCCCGCAAAACATTTGTCCACGCGACTGCGGCATTTTCAAGACTCACAGCAAGCGGCTTAAGTTCCCCCACTCTTTTGGTATCCAGCTTTTGAGTCAGGTCCCCTTGCTCTAAACTCTTAATATACGAACTGAGTGTGCTGATAGGAGCTACAAATCTTCTATAATTAATTACAGAAGACAAAATGCCAACCAACGCGCCCAGAACCATGGCGGCAAACGCAGTTATCCAAAAAGCCTTCCCCTGCAGTGAATTGCCGTAAGAAACCCCTAACCCAATCAAAAAGGCGGCTGGGACAACGACAAGCAAAGTCCGGATCATATAATTTAACAGGCTCATACCTATGACCTCTCTCTTATGATTCAAATAATTTGTCAAATGCTGTCTATATATGAAAAGTTTAACTGAAGTAGGCTTAATATTCAATAAACTTTAGAAATAAAAATACGCCCCCGGTTAATCCCGGAGACGGCTCACATTTCTATTATTTTTTTGCTGAAAAACTCATACCCAGCTTCATCATTAAGGCAAGATTGCGGGAGGTGCTTTCGACATATTGGGAGGCATTTTCAAAGGCTGCCTCCAAAGTAATTACACCGGGTATAATGCTGAATACTGCGTCGATTCCGTGTTCATGGACAACCGCACTGTCATTAGCGACATTACCGGCAATAGCAATGACCGGGGTACCAAGGCGTTTCGCCGTCTTGGCGACTCCAATCGGCGTTTTTCCATAAATGGTTTGACCGTCTATTTTTCCTTCACCAGTGATGACAATGTCCGCTCCCTGCACATGGCCATCCAGCCCGGTCGCTTCAATGACAATCTCCACACCTCTTTTTAGCACAGCGGGCAAAAAGGCAAGTAGTCCTCCGCCTAGGCCTCCTGCCGCTCCTGCACCAGATACATCCTTAATTGATTTGCCTAAATCACGCTCAATAATCGCTGCATAGTGTCCTAGGTTTCGGTCAAGCTGCTGTACCATTTCAAGAGTGGCGCCTTTTTGCGGTCCAAAGATAGCGGATGCCCCTCTTTCACCTGTCAAAGGATTATCTACATCGCAGGCAACCTCAAATTTTATCCTTGCTAATCGGCTGTCCATTTCAGATAGGTCAATTTGAGCAAGCTCAGCCAGTCCACCTCCCCCTTCAGCTATTTCCATTCCCTGTTCATTCAAAAGTCTTGCACCCAGGGCTTTTGCCATTCCAGCACCACCATCATTTGTTGCGCTGCCGCCAATTCCGATGATGATATGTTCTACCCCATGTTCAAAAGCGGCTTTAATCAATTCCCCCGTTCCTCTCGTTGAGGTTAACAGCGGGTTTCTTTTTTTAAATGGAACAAGATGAAGTCCCGAAGCAGCTGCCATTTCGATAACAGCCGTTTTTCCGTTTCCAAGCATGCCGAAAAAGGCATTAACCGGCTCGCCAAGCGGTCCCGTTACTTTTTTATGAATGATGGTTCCTCCAGTTGCATCGACCAGGGATTGGACCGTGCCTTCCCCACCGTCAGCCATCGGAATTTTCACAAAATCCGCTTCCGGAAAAATAGAGCGCATCCCCTTTTCGATTGAATCCGCCACCTGTAGGGCAGATAAACTCTCTTTAAAAGAATCTGGCGCAATAACGATTTTCATAACTGCACACTCCGTTCATCGTTTGCCAAGGGCTTCTGCAGCCAGCGTGTTAATAGCCTGCCGACCGGACCCCTGCATTAACCAAATAACTTGAATACCCCAAAGATAATCGTTGAAATGATTGCCATCGTTAAACCGATTAACGTTTCGTAAGGAATCACTTTTAAGCGTTCTTTAATTTCCATATTGACGCTTCCGCCTGTTGCATGGAAGAAGCTTCCGTGCGGCAGGTGGTCAAGAACGGTCGCACCTGCATGGATCATGGCTGCACCAGCCAGTGCTGAAACGCCCATTTGCAGAATCGTCGCCCCAAATACTTGGCTCGCAACTGCCGTACCTGCAGTTGTTGAAGCAGTAGCCGCTGACATGAAGATACCCGATACTGGTGCCAATACATATCCAGGAAGCCCTAAGGCATTTAAACTATCAATCACCACATCTTTTAGTCCGGAATTCGCAATAATTCCAGCCAAAGTACCTGTTCCAAGCAGCATGATTGCCACGCCTGACATTTTCCCAAGTCCTGAGACAGCATAATGGTTGATGTGTTTTCCTCGTCCCATTACAAGCGCACCGGCTATACCCCCGATTGGCAATGCAAGCATCGGGTCAATCGCAATATCGAATAATGGACGAAGGGCAAGCAGGATAATCGTAACCAAAGGTGCAACAATCGCTGGCAAAAATAACGGAAGCTTGCCTGTAACAGTGTTTTCAATCTCTTTAGCTTCGACCTTACTGCCTTTGTTGACAAGCTTTTTCGCGACAAAATAAGTTAATGCCAGTCCGAATATAGCCGGGATGATACCCGCTGCCATGATAGACGTTAACGGTATTTTAAAAGCATCGGATGCAGCAATCGCATTCGGGTTTGGTGACATCAGGTTGCCTGCCTTTCCTCCGCCAATCATCGCAAGCAAAATCGCTGTTTTCGAAATCCCTGCTCTCTTGGCAATCGCAAGAGCAATCGGTGATACAGTAATAACGGCAACATCAATGAAAACACCAACTGCGGTTAAAATCAGCGTGGCAACTGCCAATGCGAGCAATGCCCTAGTTTCACCGAGTTTTTTTACTATCGTTTCAGCAATGACGGCTGCGGCTCCTGATTCAATTAGGACACCAGCCAAAACCCCTGCTGCCAGAATCCTTAATACGGCTGGAATAATGCCTTTCGCACCCTCCATCATTAAGGTAACGGTATTTGTAATATCCACACCCCCGATTAAACCGCCGACTAACGCTCCGGCAATCATCCCGTAGGCAGGAGAGACCTTCTTCAAAATGAGAATAATCGCAATGACAAGAGCACAAATCGCCCCGAAAGCGCTTACTTGAATATCCATATGTATGCCTCCTTTTCACCTGTGATATCTACAAATTGTAAGCGTTTTCCGCGATAATTTCTTTATTCAGAACATCAAAAAAAGGTCCCTAAATTACTGGACCTTTTGTGCAAATGCACAATTAATGGATTTTAGAATATAATAAGGCGAGATATAAGTCGAGCAAATCCTTCACCTTCCGCGGATCCTTGCCCGTAATTTCCGTAATCCGGTCTAGCCTGTAGCGAAGCGTATTACGGTGAATGAATAATTTTTGGGATACAGTATTGATCTCACCGTTCTCTTCTATATAAGCCTGCAGTGTTTCGATGAGCTCGCCTTTTTTATCGTGCTTTGTGATTTCAGCATAATAAGGAGTCAGCTTTTGCTCAATCCCATTTTGGGCTGCATCCAAAAGAAAAACCGGTAAACGATAATCCTCAAATAAATATATTAATTTCAACGGGTCTAATTTTATTCCCACTTCAGCCGTGGCCCTCGCTTGAAAATAGGACTTTGAGATGCCGACCAGCCCAGCCTGATAGTCTCCAATTCCTATCCTGGCAGGCTCCTTCATTTTTTGTAAAAGCTTCAGCCATTTAACAGCTGTATGCAATGTTTCTTCTCGATTCCACAACTCATTTTTTAAATGGATTTTTTTCAAAATCAAAACAGCATCTGACTGCATAAGGAATAAGTCATTTTGGTCAAAGCTGTCCTTAATCAGATTCAAAACTGCCAGACAGTCAGTTGATTTAATTAGAAGTGCTACCCTGGGTATATGAATATCAATTGAAATCCGTTTCGCACGCTCAAAAAATAACGCATCAGGTTTCACTTCCGCATGAATCATCTGGCTGACAATCTCTTCCTTCAGGCGTTCGTCCCAGCGCACCTGATCCATCAGAACAGCCTGCTGTAGAATAATTTCAGCAGTCATCTTTATCAGCTCGCCAAAGCTGCGAATTTCATCGGGAGGACCTGTAATCCCCACAACGCCAACTACCTCTTTTTCAAACGTAATCGGCAGATTGATCCCGGGCTTAACTCCATGAAGCATGCCCCTATTTTGCTCATTGACCTCAATGCCCTCTTTTGTGTCGATGACCAAAAGTGCACCTTCATGGAAATCATCGATTCTTTCTATATCCCCAGAACCGATAATCACTCCTTTATCATTCATGACATTGATATTGTGTCCGATGATTGCCATCGTCCGGTCAACGATTTCCTGGGCGAGCTGTTTATTTAAAAATTTCATACAGATACCGCCTTCTTACTACACCCACCACATCTGGGAAACTGGCTGTTCAATTAAGACCGCTTTCAAATTATTTACCGCACGGTTAAAGCCTTCTTCAATCGACATGATCGGGTCTTCATGCTCGATGCTAACAACATAATCGTAGCCGTAGGTACGGAGTGCACTCATCATGTCAGACCATTCCTTTAAGCTATGTCCGCAGCCAACCGAACGGAACGACCACGCCCTTGTCCTCACTTCACCGTATGGCTGCATATCTGTTAACCCATACATGTTTACATTTTCCTGATCGATGTATGTGTCTTTTGCATGAAAATGGTGAATCGCATTTTCTTTGGCCAAAATTTTGATCGCGGCAACCGGGTCAATTCCCTGCCACCATAAGTGGCTTGGATCTAAATTAGCGCCAATAGCGTCACACGTTTCTGCCCGCAGCTTTAAGAGTGTATAAGGTGTATGGACTAAAAACCCGCCATGAAGCTCAAGACCAATTTTCACATTATGCTCCTTCGCAAATTGCCCAACTTCCTTCCAGTAAGGAATCAGCTTTTCCTCCCATTGCCACTTTAAAACGTCTCCATATTCATTAGGCCAGGAGTAACCGGCCAATTGGGATACTTAGCTCCATCGTGATCTCCTGCTGTCCCCGAGAAACAGTTCACGACCGGCACGCCCAGCAATGAAGCAAGCTTAATCGTTTTAAGAAGTGTCTCATGGGACTTAGATGCAAATTCTTTTTCAGGAGAAATCGGGTTGCCATGGCAGCTGAACGCGCTAATGATTAAATCACGCTGTTCCACTTTTTCGATATATTGCCTGCGGCCTCTTCGTTTTCCAACAATACATCCAGATCACAATGGTTGTTTCCAGGATAACAGCCCGTACCGATTTCAACCGCATGCAATCCCGCTTCTTTTACAGTATCCAGCATTTCTTCGAACGACTTTTCAGCAAATAGTACAGTAAAAACACCTAGCTTCATAATGTAGTCTCCTCGCCTTGAAAATTCATACTGCTTTCATAAATACGGTCAATGATTTGTGAAACTTGAAGCGCCTGCTCAGGTTTTACCACCAGCTCATCAAGTCCGAGGCAGGCATCAACAAAGTTTTTCGCCTGCGGAAGCCCGGGATCTTCCTCGCCAGGAAGCCAGGCGGCCTCTGTGTTTGCGAGCATTCCTTTTTTTGCTGTATAGAGTTCGAGCGGAAAAACACTTAAACCGCCGTCGACCCCTGAAATGCTGACATGCTCAAGGTCGTCTTTTATATTCGCTGCCCATGAGGTTTCAAATAACATCGACGCGCCATTTTCAAATTTTATATACGCTGTTACATGATCATCCACATTAAAGTTTTCATGATCGTAATCACCCCATAGATTCACTTGATCGGGTGTCTTACTTAATGCGTTATACGTACTTCCAGACACAGTGATTTGTTTTGGGTTTCCCATCAGCCAAAGAGCTAAATCAAGAAGGTGGCAGCCATAGTCAATCAGACTTCCGCCGCCTTGAAGGTCCTTATTCGTAAAAACGCCCCATCCTGGTACTTTACGCCTTCTTAACGCTTGAACTCTTGCCACCAGCGGCCTGCCTATTTCTGTCATGATATTTTTGGCGGCTTGAGCCTCCCTCATAAATCGGAAGTGGTATGCAATAGCCAGGACCTTATCGGCCTTTTTGGCGGCGGAAATCATCGCTTCACATTCTGTACCGCTAATCGCCATAGGCTTCTCACACAAAACATGGACCCGGCATCAAACGCGGCAATGGTAATCTCAGCGTGAAATTTATTCGGCGTACAGATACAAACTGCATCCACGGCCGAGAAAAGGTCGTGATAATCCTCAAACACATTCGGGATGTTATATTTTTCGGCTGTTTCTTTCGCACGTACAAGATTGATATCACTTAAGGCCGCGATTTCACACCACTCAGTCAACTTTAGAAAAGCCGGGATATGGCGCCCCAGTGCGATCCCGCCAACCCCTATTATTCCAATGCGCAGCTTTTTCATCGGCCGTTCACGCTTACAATTTGTTTTGTTTCATTAGATTCAAGGGCAGCTAAAATAACTGCAAGTGATTTCATGCCTTCCTCCCCAGTAACCGGCGGCTCCTGGTCTCGGAGAACAGCTTCCACAAAATAATCGATAACATGGGAGGTGCCTTGTCCGCCCTCATCATTCGATTGAATTTTCCCAAGCTGATAATTGACCACTTCTCCATTCTTATACTGGACAACCAATGAATTTACCGGGTCATCTTCCAGGCGAAGGATGGCGTGCTCTCCATAAATAATTGTTGAGTTATCTTCCTTGCTTACATATGCCCAACTCGCGGCAAGGGTCCCAATGATACCGCTTTCTGTTTTCAGGATGCAAACAGCATTGTCATCTACATCAGCAAAATCCTTTGCACTTGTTTCAACAAAAGAACCCACTTCTATTATTTCTTCACCCAGCACATACCGAAGTAAATCCGTCTTGTGGACGCCTAAATCGCCCATCGCACCCACGAATGCTTTTTCTTTGTTAAAAAACCAGCTCTCTTTTCCTTCTACACTCCAGCCCTCAGGACCGCCGTGTCCGAATGCGGTGCGGAAACTGTAGATTTTGCCGATTTCACCGCTTTTGATCAACTGACGTGCTCTTTGGTGTGACGCTACAAAACGCTGATTATGCGCAATCATCAACTTTTTGCTGCTTTTTTTAGAAGCTGCGATCATGGCTTCTGCTTCCTGTTTCGATGTGGCCATTGGTTTCTCACAAAGAACATGAATGCCCGCTTCCAATGCCGCTATCGTAATCGGCGCATGGAGATAGTTTGGTGTACAAACGCTGACAGCGTCCACCTCACCGCTTTTCAATAAAGCTTCATAGCTTGTATAGTGTGTAACCCCGTATTTTCCCGCTATTTTTTTTGCCCGCTCTTCATTGATATCGCAAACGGCAACAAGTTCAACATTTTTGTTCAATTGATATTCAGGCAAGTGGCGATACTGAGCAATACTGCCGCATCCAATCACGCCTACTCTTAATTTTTCCATTGTCATACCTCCTGCACCCCTTTAATGGCTTCTAATGGTTTCGCATTTCCATAGACTGGCCGTTCTCGTTTGACCGGCTGCGCCCATTTCACGGCATTAATAATAACACGCTGAATCTGTTCATTATGGTAAGTCGGATACGTTTCATGGCCAGGACGGAAGTAAAACACTTTTCCGTTACCTCGCTTATAGGTACATCCGCTCCGAAATACTTCCCCGCCTTCAAACCAGCTTGTAAAAATAAGCTCGTCAGGCTGAGGGATATCAAAATGCTCCCCATACATTTCTTCTTTTTCGAGTTCGATATATTCAGAGATTCCTTCTACGATCGGATGGCTTGGACTTACTACCCACAGGCGTTCCTTTTCATCCGCTTCACGCCATTTCAAATCACAGCTTGTGCCCATTAATGTTTTGAAAATCTTCGAGAAATGTCCGGAGTGAAGAACGATCAGCCCCATTCCATCAAGCACACGCTGATGCACTTTTTGAACAATTTCATCCTTTACTTCGCCATGTGCCAAATGCCCCCACCATACTAATACATCCGTATTGGCAAGCACTTCATCCGTCAAGCCATGCTCCGGCTCATCCAAAGTAGCTGTTCCTGCTTCAAATCCTTCTGACTTAAGGAATTCAGCGATTGTACCGTGGATACCGTTCGGATAAAGATCCCTTACAACCGGATTTTTTTGTTCATGACGGTTTTCATTCCAAACAGTTACGTTCAACATGTCCAACCCACTCCTTCTTCTCGTTCACATTATCTTTTCATTACACCTTTTATTGTCACATCGCAGACAGGTAATCAGCTACCTTTTTTCATCATGGCTTCCGCTTTTACTAATCTATTTCAGCCATTTCTTATTTAATTCCATCGTATAGTACTTCTCCTAAAATAAACATAAACGATATAATTAAAACATCTACTATTTTGCTGTTTTCTATTTTACTAAGAGAGGATGAGCTTATGACGACGAATATTTTCTTTAGTGGCTATTCCTATCACACCCAAGGATTTCATTCCCAGCATAAATCAGGATTCCCGGCGTATCTTTTCCGTCTGCAAACAGAAGGCAAATGCGCTGTAGTGGCCAAGGGAAAAAATTTCAGTCTCGAAAAAGGAGACCTTCTCTTACTTAAACCAGGGGATCAGTATGAACTACTGGTCAAAGAGAGGCAAATTAGCGGGGATTATCACTTATCTTGCGATGGCACCTGGGTTGACGAATGGTGGAAACGATCTGCCAAGCCGACTGTTTCTCGAATCGACCTAGATGAAAAGCTCATGGCACTATGGCGCCATATTAGCATCGAAAAACGGCGTCCAGCTTCCAGTGAAAACGAAGAACTCACTGGCTATCTGCTGCAGGCGCTTTGTTTATCGCTGGAACGGTCCGTCAACGAAACAGTCCCCTCCTTTAATCGCCCGTATGCGGTGACACGGATGATGCGATATATCGAAGAACATGCTACAGCAGCATTAAGAGTGGAAGACGTTGCAAGCCATGCCGGTCTCAGTGTCTCCCGGTCCGTCCACCTTTTTAAGAGCAGTGTCGGAATAACGATGATGGAATACGCACAGGAAATTCGCCTTTCTGCTGCAATCGAGCGTATGAAATACACGACCATGACACTCGAGCTGATTGCTGAAAACTGTGGCTTCGGTACATATCCTTATTTTCATCGTGTATTTAAGAAGAAGTATGGTGTATCCCCTGGGGCATACAGGCGTCTTGATCTGGAGTAAATAAAAGGGGCAGAGATGGAGTGTCCCATCTCTGCCCTTGAATTTACCTATACTTGTTACCTGCACACGTACTTCCTATGCCCTTGCCGCCTCGAAAACAGGAGACTCCTGAACTGTCACAGAAGGGACAGCGGCAGTCTGCTGTTCGAGGAAGTATTGCATCAAGTCTACCATTCCCTCTGGATTTTTCAGCTCTATTTCTTTCTGATAGGACGTAATGGACTGCTTCCAAAGCTTCATTTTTTTCTCATTCTTCAAGATATTTAACAATTGTTTTTCAAATGAGCTTTTCTGCTTAAGTTCAAATACGGCAGCTTTTCCTTTAAATAATTCAGGTTAATTTCTTCCTGTCCGGGAAGCATGGAATGAACAAAAATCGGAAGCCTTTTGCGCAGCGCTTCACTTACGGTGACACCGCCCGGTTTCGTCACAATCGCATCGGCCGCTTCATAAAGCTCGTTCATTTCCGACCTTGATGAAAGATATGGCAATGGTTTGATATGAGATAAACCCCACGAAAGAATCTCGTCATAAAGCTTGCGATTATTGCCGCAAAGCACCAAATAGTCAAATTGGGTGGAGTGCTTTAACTCATCAGATAGCTTTAAAATTCCTCCCAAACCACTATTTCCACCGGATATCAAGATTTTGGGACGTTTTAATGGTTTTTCCCTGTAGGCATGGCTAGTAATCTCCTCGTGAACAGGAATGCCTGTGACAATCATTTTTTGCGGTGGAATCTGATACGTCTTCATTAACTTTTCTTTCACTTCCTGGTTAGGCAGGAAGTGAACATCGATTCCTTCCCTTGCCCAAAAACTATTAATAAAGAAATCCGTATAAACATTAATGATCGGGATATCGCATTTCCCTAATAGTTTTAGCTGGCTCAACAGGTAGGAAGGGAATCCATGTGTACAAACAATTAAATCTGGTTTTTCCTCTGCCAGCAGTTTTGCTAGTTTTCTTAAGAAGATATGAGACCATTTAAAAGAATGCTCCTTTGACGATGGAACATAAAAGAAATTTTTATAAGCAAGATTATAGGTTTCGGGCGCATAGCGAATCCATTTTAAGTAGCCGCCTGTAATCATTTTTGCAAATGATTTATTTGTATAACTTAACAGGTCGACTTTTTTTACAGTAATTCCATCTGTATGCTTTTTTAACATATCCATTAATGTCTCGGCCACTTGGTGGTGTCCCGACTGCATTCGTAGGAGTGGTAAAAACAAAACTTTTTTCACTTTGTCATCTCCTGTCCTAAAAGAAAAGGAAAACTTTTTTATGGAAAGTGCTAGTTAACAAGTCACTATTCCCTCTCTTACAATTTATCACTTTTAACGAAAAATACTCTTGTTTTAATAAACTTTTAATCTAATTATAAGATACTTTTTGAAATTTTTGGGAATCAATCCGATTCTTTCTTCATTTTTTGTTTCTTTTTTACATATTTGATAAAAACGTACAGTAAAAATACGGCGAAAAAAACTACTCCGGAATAGGGAACATATTTGGGATTTATGTTGAATATCCCACCCGCATAATACCCGGCTATAATAAAAGGCATTGTCCAGATAATTGTGCCTAAGAACGAAAAAAGGAAAAACTCCCCTAATGGAATTTTTGCGATTCCTGCAAAGTAGGGGCTAATTTGCCGGATTCCTGGAAGGTAAAATCCAAACAGGATCGTCTTGCGGACATTTTTTGTATAGTTGCGATGAACCTTCTCCCAGCGCTCTTCCGTAATCCCCACATACCTGCCATATTTTTTTATAAATCGATGCCCTATGTATTTTCCACAGAAATAAGCAATAAGCATTCCTGTAAAGCGCCAAGAGTGGCACTTAATACGGCCATGCCAAAGGAAAGTCTGTGATGAACAATCAGCACACCAATTAGAAAAAGAAGCGATTCTTCCGGAGCGGGTATTCCGACAATGCCAAAGAATAAGAAAAGGAAAATAATAAGATAACCATATATTTCAATATAATGAATAATTGCCTCTATATTCATACAGTCCCCTTAAATTCGTTGAGATCTTTTAAGGTAATAAAACTTGTTCCTTTGCTTTTGCTTTCTGCCAAGTAGGCTTCCAGCGCCTCAAGCATGTATCGTGGAGCTTCTTTATCTGCCCCCAATGTTTCACCACAGTCATGGAGCAGCAAGATCGAGCCGGATTCTGTAAAGGTCCGCAATGCTGGCAAAAGGCTTTTTTTGCAGTTTTCTACCTTCCAGTCCCCGAAAATGCCTGACCACATGATGACTTTAAACCTCTTACTAAGAAGTGGTGTAAAAATATTAAAATGCCCCCACGGAGGACGATAGAAAATAACCTGTTCATTCGTGCACGCCATAATTGCTTTTTCAGTAAGGTCCAACTGTTTCCTTAATTGGAACGGCGACAGCACCCAGCTTGAAACATGGTTAAAATGGTGGACTCCAATTGTATGGCCCTCCTGATTCATTCGTTTTATTATATCCGGATTCCTCCTCACTTTGCTGCCAACCACAAAAAAAGAAGCTCTCACGCCATATTTTTTAAGAAGATCCAGCAGTTGTACGGTATATTCAGGATTGGGCCGTCATCGAAAGTCAAAGCGATCCCATCTGCCTTAATCCTTTTAGTTATTCCCTTTCCACTGGTACGGATAATCATTGTTGGAATTACAGAATAAATTAAAATAAGAATAAAAATGGCCAAAATAAAGTAAAAAAAGATCAATGTAAAACGTTCCTTTCGCGTCAAATCAATAAAAACCAAGCGTTTTCTTTCTAGTCTACCTTAATAGACGTTGAAAAAGTCTGTTTCCCCTTCACTCATAATTGATGTTCACCTTAAGGGAAAATAATGGAACAGCCCCTTCACTTAGTTTATACCTCTTTTTTTATAAAAACCATTCAACTCCTGTACAGATTATCTGCATATTTTAAAATGAACTGACAGGATAAATAAAATAATTTCCATTGAATTCATGAACAAAAGGCGCAAGCGCCCTGGTTAGCCCCGACAGGCATAAGACGAATCACGCAGGAAATCCTGATTTCTGGAGTGATTTGGCTTATGACCCCGAGGGGCTGGGTGCTCCTCGAAAAAGCTGTCGCTTTTTCTTCGTGCGAAGCATATGCTGCCGAAGCTTTCCTTGTGGAGCTAGATTAATACAACTTGTAGAAGTATCCACATCATTTAATTTTATAATTTCCTGGACGAATAAAAATAGCCTGGAGCAATTCCAGGCTACTTTGCTTTCACATACAAACGAACCCTTATTTCAAGAATAATAGCTTAAACAAACATTATTTAGCTGAAAGTTCACTTTCTGTTACCCATTTATGATTTTTCACTTTCGCTCCACCCGTAGTGGGTGTGTAATCAATCATGTATACTGTCGTTTTTTCGGATGAAACAATTTCTGCCTTTGCACCCTTCATCCCCTTCATATGATCTGCCTCGATCGTAACTTCTGTCCCAGGCTTTATGGTTTGATTACCTGCATTTTTGATCTCCTCTTGAATAACCCATTTATGATTTTCCACTCTTTCTCCACCAGTTGTCGGAGTATAGGACACAACATAGGCTGTAGTAGTATAAGCACCTACAATGGTTGCCTGAGCACCCATCATACCTTTCATGTGATCTGCCTTGATCATTGCTTGACTGCCAATTTTATAGGTTGGATTCTCAGCTGCTTTTAAATTTTCAGGAACTTCACCTGAACCGGAATGGCCGTGTTTCATATCCATATTTTTCATTGAGCCACTCTTATTATGTTTCATCTCTTGCTGTTTGCTTTCCTTGCTGCTCTTAGAATGGTCTACATGGTTTGTGTCATTTCCACAACCACTTAAACCAATAATTGTAGCCGCACTAAGACTAAAAAAGAACAGTTGCTTTTTCATTTCAATAAAACACCCCAGAATTCTTAAGTTAGTTTCTAAAAAAATGATTTTCTTATTTTTATAATTTCCTTTAAAATTCTCAGTAAACATTGAATAATTCAGAATCGATCCAGGAAGGATCGCAAACACTAGATTAACATAATCATAAAAGGCCGATGTTCCCCTTATTCTTGGAGAAAATCGGCTCACTATATTATTAAAAATGAAGTCTTAAACCCTATGCATCATCGGAAGTGAGAATAGATAGATATTCGCGACAGCCAGCAGTACCATCAGGATATAATAGGGCATCACTTTCGTGAATGAACCCTTATTGCCGATACGGTAAACCGTGTAAACTGACCCTGCCAGCCCTAAAACCACAATAATATATTGAAAAATTTGTACAGTTGATGCTGGTGCAAAAGCAAGATCTCCTCTCGTAACATTTGCTCCAAAGAAAGCTAAAGTGTTATACCAGATTGCTTTTCCTTCCGTGATGATATGGAAGAGGTTATGGGCAAGGTGCCCCGCCAAATCCAAAGGAATAATGGCATATCCAAATCGAATGAAATTCTGCTTTACCTTTTCTGCTGAACCGCCTGTCATTGTGGCGAGTTTAGCAGTTCCCAGTAACAAGCCGATTGGCAGCAGCATTGAAATAATAAACGCGACTGTAAAGTTAACATTGTAATTGTCTGTCCCAGTAACCGACCCGATTGCTTTTAAAATATCCTGCCAAATGGCTACCATTGTTATATTTTGTACAAAAACGATACCCATAATGACAGCCGCTAAAAATGCATGCTCGATTTTGGGCTGTTTGATTCCCCATAATTCTGATGTTGGAATACGCGGGGAGATCGTAATCGAATTGTTCGGGCACGATTTCACACAATTTCCGCACAAATTGCAATCGGCAGTTGAATCCATCGTTTTAACAAATTGGAACATCGGGCATCCTTCGGCTTTGTCGCTTCCTTTAAAGCAGGACTGCGTTTTACATGTCCGGCATATATCCGGTGTTCCACGAAGCTCGAGCGCACCAGAACGGGAATAGTTTCCTGATAAGCCTCCTAGGAAACATAAAGTCTTACAGAATGTCCGTCTTTCATAAAAAACCGAAGTCGCTACAACCATCGTAACCAATACTAAAAGCAGATATCCTGATCCTCTTGGAGATTCGACAATTCCCCAGATATGGTCACTCCATGTAATGGCAATAAAGAAAAGATCAATCATCCATAACCCGTATTTTCTTAAAAATTTTGGCATCGGCCTCTCGCTGCCGATCACTTTTCTGATAATATCGCTTAGCTTTCCGAAAGGACAAATCGCGCACCAGAATCGGCCTATAAAGAGGAAAAAGATTGGCACAAGCGGCCACCACAAAACCCAGGTTAAAGAGGTACCAATATTCCGGGATGGATCAACGGTTCCAGCGACCAATTCGTAAACAATGACAGAGAAAACTACAAATGCAGCCCATTGGAAAATACCCGGATACCATCTGCTTTGGATAAATTTTTTAAAAAGAGGAATCGATAATAAATCAAATGGTTTTTTCTTATCTATCACCTTCTTATTTGGAAGTGCCATCGGAACCACCCTTTCTTCTGAACAATTTGTGCCAGACGCCGATTACAATGAATGACAAGTTGACTGCTCCAAACGTACCCAGCACTTTCACATTCGGCGGCGTTTCTTTAACAGGTCCATGGCTATGGCTGCCTCCCATGTCCATTCCCTCCATGTTATCGCCTTCAGTCATTCCTTCCATGTCGTTGCCGTCATGATGATTGTCACCCTTCATGCTTTTCATGTCGTGGCCGCTTTGTTCACTGTTACCCTTCATGCTCTTCATGTCGTGGCCGCTTTGCTCACCGTTACCCTTCATGCTATCCATGTCATGGCCATCACTCATATCCATTCCATCCATATCGTGGCCATCACCCATATTCATTCCATCCATATCATGGTTTTCTTCCGTACCCGAGCTGCCTGTACCAGATGCCTTCTGATGCTGGTGGTTTCCATCTGCCATTGCGATTCTTGCACCCGATAAGCTGATAACTAATAAAGGTATAATCAACCTGCGCCAGTTCATAAGCTTCACCCCAATTAAATAATGTAAATATGAATTTCTGTTCCGTTATCTATAAATTAAGGGAAAAGTTTGCAGAAACCGTGGTTTTTCTTTGAACATTTTTTGTACTTTTGTATGTGGAATTTTTTGATTAGAACGGGGGAGTTTGGGTCTTCAATTGGACAAAGAAATGAAGGAACGTAAAAAAGATTGGCCACTACAGCCAATCTGCTTTATAAACAAAGAAGACAGCCTAGAATTAAGCTGTCGAAGTGAATTCTTTCACTATTAAAATGCATCCACTGGCATGGTTAATACCCATGTTATAGTCCCCAATAAGTAATGGTATCGACTATTCCCAAAATGAGAAGGATAATGCCTGCTGTCCTTTGAACAATCATCCCCAGTTTTCTGCCTTTTTTATTCATTAATTTTCCGTTCAATTCAAAATACCAGATTAGAAAAATCGATATTATGACTGGTATTGAAGTCCCTAACGCAAAGATACCAGGAAGAACTGGTCCATATGAAACTGATAATGCCATTGGCATAAGTGTTAAGAAAAATAAAACAAACATGGTCGGACAGAACCCGAGTGTAAAGCTCACACCCATAAGAAATGCTCCTAGTTTTCCTTTTTTCTCAAAAACATCTGATATGCGACCCAGCGTGATTGTTCCTCTTAGTTTTATCAGGCCAACCATAAAAAGCCCAATAAAAATGAGCAAAGGCCGACTAGTTTTCGCATCCACGGGAAAAGTACAATCAGTGTATCCTTTACTTCACTACCAATCATCCATACCAGAATACCCAGCCGCTAAAAACAACGATTTTCCCAAGAATAAAATACAGAACTTCCATCCAAGCAAGTTTTAGTTGAACAGATTTATTCACGTATATGGTGATAGCCCCTAGATTTCCTGTAAATTGGCAAGGTGCCAGTGCACCTACAATCCCTAAAACAAATGCTGATAAAATAGGGATACCTTCTGTACTTCGACCGATATTTAAAAAGGGCTGGCTAAGCAGATTGCTAATTTGGCTAAAGATTTCATACATGCATGATCAATCTCCTTACCTTGCTTGCTCATTTCTTCCCCTTATTATAAATCTATAATGTGCAGAAATAATGAAGTTTGAAAAATCCTCTTTTTTAAATTATTTGTTTTTCTCTCATCGTTCTACTAAGCTTGTTACTAAATTTTCTAGCGAGAACGAAATAGTTTCTAATGTTTTTGATAAATCATTTAATGATTCCATTGTGGCTAGTTGTTGTTCAGAAGCTGCCGCAATGTTTTCTGAATCCTGACGATTTGTTTCCGCAATGAAGTACACTTCTTTCATAGACTTACTCAATAAATGAGAAGTAGCATCAATGTTTTCGATTTTCGCAGCCATATTTCCAATTTGACTGACGACATCTTTGGAAGCAGCTGAGATAGTTCCAAGTACCTTGCTCGTTTCTTCTGAATAAATTTCCCCTTTATCTACTTCTATCTTGCCTGCTTCGATTACGTTTCGAATGGCCAATGTTTCACTTACTGTCTCGCTAATTATAGTATTGATTCGCTTCGTGTATTCTTCTGATTGGACTGCCAGTTTTCTTACTTCTTCGGCTACAACTGCGAATCCCCTTCCAGCCTCACCAGCACGTGCAGATTCAATGGCAGCATTTAGAGAAAGTAAGTTTGTTTGAGACGCAATATCAGAAATATATTTTGTAATATTATTAATTTCATTCGAACGTCGTTCCAGGGTTTTAACTACCTCATCCATTTGAAGAACGTTTGCTTTAATTACATCCAATTGGGTTCTAATCTTTTCTACGCTTTCTTCCCCTTTTAACACTTCTTCTTTTGTTCTTTCAGAAGATTGAGCTACATTTAGCGTAATAGAATTAATTTGCTGAAGATCATTTGTAGCCTGTTCTAAAAATTGTTGACTATCCTCGATAGAATGAGCTTGATTTTCCGTTCCAGCTACCATGGTTTGAATTGAGGCGGCAATTTGTCTGCTTGCGTCAGAAGTTTCACTTGCCCCACTGGCAATCGTTTGCACTTCTTGCAATAGTTTTGTAGATGTTTTTTTCATTTCACTCATTATTTTGTTAATGACATTTTCTTTTTTTATATTTTCCTGCTGCAGCTGAGCTGTATTTAAGTTGTATGAGTATATTTGAATGCAGATAACAGTCGAAGTAAAAACTAAGTAAAGTGCATGGATCAGCAACAAGCCAAAAGAATAATTGCCTGTGCCACATATGATTTCAGGCGCGGTAAAGTAGCCTAAAAGATGCTGTGCTGCAAATATGCTTGTACTGCAAATTATTAAATTCAGCCTTTGATAATAAGCAAGACTGGCAAGCACCATAAAAATTGAAAAATGGTATTCTACTAATCCATTCCCTCCAGCAATGATTGAAATTGAGGCAAAAGTGATCGTAAGCATAATAAGCCAGGGAATATATCGATGTTCACTATTTTTTCGCAAGAACCAAATGACCGCTATTAAAAAACCTATCGGGAGGAGGAATAAAGTATTAACAAGCCAGATTTCACCAACCTCTCCGTGTCCTTGTAATAGGAGAATTTGGTCTTGAAAAATATGAAAGACTCTGTGTAAAACATGAGTAATGATAGCCAGAGTTACGACGAACATACTAAAATAAAACATAATTTTGTTTTTCCTCTGAAGCATGAAATTCACCCTTTATTGTTGATATAGCACCATTCTACTGGAATCTATACTTTTAGAAAAATCTAAATGTGCTAATAAGAGTGCATGCAAAATTTCAAAAAAAAACCCGCCCCAAGTAAGATTACTTGAGGCGGGTTTTTTTTAGATTATCTTCTCCATCAACTTCCGCTCATCCTGGACAAATAGTATACCAAGTTCGTGATGATCGCCTTCGTATAAGGCTCTCTGCACGAAACGGATTTGGCCGTTCGTGTCGATGACCTCAAGCTTGCAGTGCGCCCTGTTTTTTTGAAGGTGCCATAAAGTGCACCCTCATCATGAATAGGAACACCATTTACTTTCGTGATCAATTCCCCTACCTGAAGCGCCATACGGTCAGCAGGTGAGCCGGGAAGGACTCCGAGAATCATCAGCCCATGATTTTTTTTCGAAAAATAAAATGGACTATTTTCATCCCTCATTCGTTGGATTAAAGACAGCGTTTCACGACCGATTAAAGCAATCCCCACCGTTACAATAGACACGAGCGGGAACCAGTATCCAGCGATGGAAAGGAGCGTAATGAATATCCCCAATCCAATAACCCTTTTCCCTAGCGTCCGTACCGCTTCCTTCGGGAGCATGCCTTGAATCTGCTGCTGGAAGCCGACAGCGAAAGGCACCAGAAGAAGTGAAAATTTCTCTTCGCCGATGGAGAATACTGGCCACCAGTCAAACGGCAGATGAAGGGCATTCCCAGGGATGAGCATAAACACAGGAAGAATCCATAACCGCTTTACTTCATGCGCGCCGACCCGCTGTCCGCGCTTGCTCTTGATTAGTTTCGGAGATGTGCCAAAACTGCCATTTTTAAAAATAAGAATTCCTTCCGCAATCAGTAAAAGAGCTAAAAAGATAGCAATTGGCGGATAAGCCTGCTTATCAATTGATTCAAAAGAACTTGCAAAAATCGGCATCTTGATTTTTTGTTGAGAAATGATGATTAACGCATAAAACGCGGCACCAATCGTATAGACGGGAGCCATTAACCGAATATTGGCCGTCAGATTCCACAGGAAGGTGAACGCAGCGACCAGCAATATCAAGGAAATCGGTACAGCAATCCCCGCCGCCAGGACAAGGATCGAAACTCCAAGACCAATGATGAAACCAAGCGGGAAAAGCTGCCGCAGTTCAAAGTATGCATCATATGCCCTGACGTGAAAATTCTTCCGCTCGCGCTTCACCCTCATGACACCCAGTATGCCGGCCAGAATAACGAGATAATAAAAAACTGGATGAAGAAAAAACTTGCCAATACCCTTTACTAATTCCACAAGCCACTCCTGCAGCAATCTCGCCACCAACCTCTATTTTTAAAATAAAATATAGTATCGCCCTGCGTAACGAACACGGCGAGTGAAGATTTCTTAAATTTACTAGCTTAAAGCCTATTCTACCAAAATGCTGCCATAAAACATATTGATAGTTTCTGAAAACAAAAAGAAAAAGCAGGAAAATTCTCAAGATGATGTCTTTTCTCTAAATATCAGGAAGTAGAGTCAAATTTGAAAGGGTCATCATCACTTTTTTACGGCCGTTCTGCTCCTATTCGGTGCGTCACTCTCCTCATTCAAGCCAATTTCTATTTATAATCTAAAAACCCTTCCGGCAAATAGCCGGAAGGGCAACAAATTTAATGTTTTTTTCGGGTGAAAGCCTTATTTTCGCCGGTTTCTCTGTTTTTCTCGCCGGTTTTGCTATTAATCTCGCGAGCTTTCACGATTATCGCGCGCGAATTTGGAATAATCTCGCGGGTTTTAGTATTTATTTCGCCTGAGGCTGAAATTCTATCTTTGACCATACAAAACTATTTCGCCAGCAGCTTCAACGCTGTTTGCAGCTGCAAATCATTTTTCTCTTTCTTAATCTCGGCACGGGCTGCGTCTTCCAGCTTGGCAGCCGTTTTTGGACCGATTGTACCAGTAGCACTCATTCCGTAATGCTGCTGGAACGCCATTACCGCCCTTGATGTATCCAAGCTGTAATAGCCGTCTGTCCTTCCAGGACTGAAGCCAAGGCCTTTTAAAATTTGCTGGGCATTCTTCACCTGCTCATTATTCATATCAGGGCGAAGTGTCTTCTCCACTTGAAGAGGATGGGTTTCAAAAATTTCCGGCTGTTTGACTTCTATCGTTGGCTTGATACCCTTTTTATGAATCCAATTTCCGTCCGGAGTCAGCCATTTGAATAATGTCAGCTTAATATTGCTTCCATCCCCCATTGGCACGGCCTGCTGGACTGTCCCCTTGCCAAACGTTTTTACTCCGATGAGCGGATAATGATCCGCTTCCTTTAACGCTCCCGCCAGAATTTCTGAGGCAGAAGCACTTCCCTTATCCACGAGGACCGCTACAGGATAATCTTTTTCCTTTTTCAAATTGGTAAAATAACGTTCCTTCTTGCCTGTCCGTGTTTCAATTTGGACCATTGGCTTTTGATCGGTTACCAGCTCGCGAAGGATATCCTCGACACTTGATAATAGCCCGCCAGGATTGCCGCGCACATCAATTACCAGCCCTTTTAACCCTTTTCCCTCCAATGTGCTTAATTGTTTTTTAAAGTCAGCTGCTGTATTTTCAGAAAAAGAAGTGAGCTCCAGATAGCCGATATTTTTGCCGTTCACTTTTTTCAAATCGGAATGGACTGTTTCCAGCGGAATTTCATCGCGCTTTACATTGATGCTAATCGGTTCGTTTGCACTTTTCCGTTTAATTTCCAGCTTTACAAATGTTCCTTTTTTGCCGCGAATCTTTTGTGTAGCCTGACTGAGATCCATCCCATCAAGGCTCTGCCCGTCCACTTTTAAAATTTGGTCATCCGGCTTCAATCCAGCCTTTTCAGCTGGTGAATTTTTAAATGGTGAAACGATGACAATTTTCCCCTCCACCATACCCACTTCGGCACCAATACCCTCAAAGGAGGATTCGAGCGCCTGGTTGAACTGGTTCGCGGTTTGTTTATCCATATAAACTGAATATGGATCCTTCAGCACGGCAAGCATGCCCTGAATCGCCCCTCCGTAAGCTTTTCACGGTCCACATTTTCAACATAGCGGTTTAATATCAGGTCATACGCCTGGCCGACCTTAGCAAGCATTTCTGTATCTGTTTTTTCCCCGGCTGGTGTTTTCTGCTTTTCTGTAACGGTTTGTTCAGGTAAAGACGGTTCCGTATCAGGCTTCAGCCATAACATTCCAGCATATGTGCCACCTGCCCTGTAAGCAGGGAGCCTGCCATCAGCAGGGCGATCCACTTTCGATTCATTCAATAACCCCCTCTATTCTCACTCATAACCAATTCCTTTGCTTAAAAAAGGACATCGGCCTAAGACCCATGTCTGGTTACTAACATATATGTGAAAGAAGGACGAGTTATGAAAAATTAAAAGAACAAGCCATATTTTTTAAAAAATTTGCCTATTCGATGTTTCTATAAGCTTTTTTAGTCTAAATAAATATTAGGACACAAAAAAGGAAGAAGCATTTGCTTCTCCCTTAAAAACTACATTGGAATATAGGCAGCCGGGTTGACTGCATTTGATTTAGCCTGGTTCCATGAGCCGTGGTGGAGTTCAAAGTGTAAATGCTGGCCTGTTGATTCGCCAGTGCTACCCATGATTCCGATTTGCTGGCCTTTTGAAACCGCTCCGCCCTGAACTAACCGCACTCGCATATGTGCATAAACGGTTGTGTATACTTCGCCGTTAATGGAGTGGGCAATAAAGATACAGTTACCATAGCTGCTGGATAGATAAGATCTAATCACTACACCATCTGCTGCCGCAAAGATTGGAACATTTGATCCTGAATTTGCAAAATCGACTCCGTAATGGAATTCGCCCCAACGTGAGCCGAAACCGGATGATACTCGTCCAATTGTCGGTTTAATCCAATCTCCACTGGAGGTTGGCGCTTCGTATGAAGGTTCACTTGGTTGTGAAGATGAATTTCCGCCGCTGTTTTGAGCAGCTGCTGCAGCCGCTGCGGCTCTTCGCGCTGCTTCCTTACGCTGTCTTTCCAATTCTGCCGCGCGCTGTGCTGCACGCTGCTGTTCAAGCTTGATCGCCTGCTGAATAGCAACCTCCTGGGCAGCTAAAAGGTCATTTTCCTCCTGGAGCGCCATTTTTTGTTCGCTGACTTCATGCTCCTTTGTTTGAAGAGTAGCCATTAACTTCTTTTGTTCAGCAACCTGGCCGTTAAGTTTTAGTTTCATGCTTGTTAACTCACTTAGCATACTCTGCAAGTTAGCAAGGTCATTTTCAACCTTCTTCTGCTTCTGCTCAAGCTCGGCTTTATCCGCTTCGGCCTGCTTCAGGATATCCTGGTCGGCTTCCATAATCGTTGCGACCGCATTAGCACGGTCAACAAAGTCATTGAAGCTTTGGGATCCCATTAATACATCAAGGTAATTGACCATACCGCCATTTTCCTGATAGTTGCGGGCACGGTCCTTTAACATTTCATTTCTTTTTTTGATGCGTTCCTTTATAACGACAATATCAGCTTGCAGTTTTTGAATTTCAACCTTTGTATCGTTAATTTTGTTTGTTTTCTCTGTTATTTTCCGATTAGTACTGACAATGGCCAGTCCAATTCGCTCGATTTCTTTTTCTACATCAGCTTGCTTGTTTTGCAGATTGCCAATTTGCTGGTCTGCTTTATTGATATTTGTTTGAACACTTGAGCGTTGATTATGAACCTGATTTTTTTTCTCTTTTAATGATTCTACCTTTGTGGATGCTTCCGTCTGAATCGTAAAGCCCCCAAATAAACTCCCCAAACCTACCGCTGCCGCAGCGGCAAGCGCAATAAATGATTTTCTCAATTTCCGATTTCTCCTTTCCAAGTAACCCTATGTACAGGTAAATCGTCTACAAACTGATGAATCGTAACTTTTTATGTTGATGATACGTCAAATTAGTTAGATTAAATCCGGAAGGACCAGCCCCCCTGCCCAACCGGATTTTTTTTGTCTGCTAGATTTTCAGGAACTTCCTGACTGACATCATACTTCCCCATACACCGATAATAGCGCCCATAATCACGAGCAGCGCAGAAACCTGATACATAAACGGCTCATAAGGGATGATTTGAATGAAGTTTCCTTTTAACTTTGGTGCGAGATAATCATAAGCATAGAAGTAAGCCATTGAAACGAGCACAATAGGGATAATCGCTCCCAAAATGCCCAGCCACAAACCTTCCAAAAAGAACGGCCATCGGATGAATGCATTTGTAGCCCCTACAAGCTTCATGATTCTGATTTCTCTTCTTCGTGCGACAATCGTAATTTTAATAGTATTAGAGATTAAGAACACAGCTGTAAGCAATAGGCCGATGATTAAGGCAAGTCCGACATTCCGGCTGGCTGAGATAAACTTGAATAATTTTTCAACCTGCCCCTGACCGTATCGAACCTTCGCAGTGTAATTCATTTTTTCTATTTGTTTTGCAACCTTCATCGTATCTGTCGGTTTTTTCGTTTTTACGATAAATACATCGTTTAACGGATTGTCCTGTTCAAAAAGTTTAAACGCTTTTCCTTCGTCACCAAGGCTTTTGATTAGATCCTTAAGCTCTTGTTCTTTAGAAGAATACTGGACGCTTTCTACCTCTGGAATTTGTTCAATCTGATTCTGTAATTTCTGCTGGTCTTGTTTATTAGCAGCAACATCGATGTGTACGCGGATTTTTACGTCCTCTTCAATGGATTGTCCCACTTTATTGAGATTCATCATAATAACGAAAAATACACCGACCAAAAGAAGGGTAACTGTTACGGCGCTGACAGAAGCAAATGTCATCCAGCCGTTTCTGGTAATGCTTTTTATACTTTCTCGGGCATGACGGCCAAGGGTTCTAACTTTCATAACCGTACTCACCCCTTTGCTCATCACGAGCTATTTTCCCGCTTTCAATAGCTATGACGCGGTGCTTGATCGTGTTAACGATTTCCTTGTTATGCGTTGCCATTACAACTGTTGTTCCCCGGGTATTGATTTCCTCGAAGATATTCATGATTTCCCAAGATGTGTCCGGATCAAGGTTTCCTGTCGGCTCGTCCGCGATCACCACTTTCGGCGAATTGACAATCGAACGCGCAATCGACACCCTTTGCTGTTCCCCGCCTGAAAGCTCAGTCGGAAGCATTCTAGCCTTGTGCTTCAAATTCACGAGGTCAAGAACCTCCATTACCCGCTTTTTGATATACTTCGGATTTTCTTCAATTACTTCCAGTGCAAATGCGACATTTTCATAAACGGTCAGCATGGGCAGCAGCTTGAAGTCCTGAAAGACTACCCCGATGTTTCTGCGAAAAAGAGGAACCTTCTTCATTTTCAATTTTGCTATATTAACACCATTCACCATGATGACACCGTTTGTTGGAACTTCCTCGCGGTACATCATTTTTATAAAGGTGGACTTACCTGCTCCACTACGCCGACGACATAAACAAAATCGCCCTGATTAATCCGGACGTTAATTCCATTTATGGCTGTTACGCCATTGGGATATTTTTTATACACTTCCTGCATTTCTATCATTAATAATCACCTGAGATTTTGGATTTCCTAGAAAGGTTTAGATTGGGTATTAAATAATAAATTTCCCAATTGACAAAATGTGTGTTTTTTCGCACAAACACATTATAACATCTAAAACTACGAAAAAACCGGTAAAAATATTACAGTTTCTTTTCAAGATAGCTATTTTTAGACAATTTTACAACTAGTCTGACAAATTTTTCTTTCGACAAATGTTTTTTTTAAGAGAATTCTCCCTTTTTAAAGAAGAAAATCATAGATCAAGAGTTTTAGTTGCATTGGATAAAATTATAAATTTTCAGAAATATGAGTTGACAATTTCCTTGCCGGGAACATATAATTTATCTTGAATTAAGTTATCTTTAATTTGAGATAAATGATGATATTGGAGGAGATAAATATGGCAAATTCAAAATGGGCAGTAGACGCAACTCACAGCAGCATTGATTTCTCAGTGCGCCACATGATGATCGCTAACGTAAAAGGTACTTTCCATCAATTTGAAGCAGCAGTGGAAGCGGATCCGCAAGACCTGACAACTGCAGACATCCGTTTCACAGTTGACCTATCGAGTGTTGATACACGTAATGCTGACCGCGACAACCACCTAAAAACAGCAGATTTCTTTGACGTGGAGCAATTCCCGCAATTGGTATTCCAGTCCACTTCCATCGCGAAAAAGGATGAAGGTGAATATGCCGTAACAGGCGATTTAACTCTTCACGGCGTAACAAAATCTGAAACCTTTACCGTTACTTTCAAAGGCCAGGGCAAAGATCCATGGGGCAATGAAAAAGCAGGTTTCAGCGCTGAAGGCATAATCAATCGCAGCGACTACGGCTTAACCTGGAATTCCGCATTGGAAACAGGCGGCGTCCTTGTTGGCGATAAAGTCAAAATCTCCCTTCAAATTGAGGCAGCAAAAGCTGAATAATAGAGATCGATGGAAATTCAGGCGGCCGGATGCGGCGCCTGAATTTTTTTTTGGCTTGTTTTCTATTAGAATGGCGGATTTACGCAGGTTTTGAAGTTTTTCTCGTGCGATTTTGTATTTTTCTCGCCTGATTTCACGATAATCTCGCGAACTTTTGCAATAATCTCGCGGGAATGATCATTTATTTCGCGCGGACGGGTTCAACTAACAATTACCTCTTGGCCTGACATGAAAACGCCTATTTATGCGCACTCCCCCACTCTCATCTACACCCCATCCTCCTTCTCCCCCGCCAATTTTTATGAAAAACAATTAAAACCCTTCCGGCTGACAGCCTGGAAGAGAAGCAAATTATTATTGAGCACGCAGCAGATGGGCTATTCTGCCTCCTTATGAATACTTATACGGTTATATTTTTTCATAATCTCGCGGGCTTTGAAGTTTTTCTCGCGCGATTTTGTATTTTCTCGCCTGATTTCACGATAATCTCGCGAACGTTGCAATAATCTCGCGGGAATGATCATTTATTTCGCGGGAACGAAATACTCGTACTATCCTCTCTCATTTACATGAATATCGAGATTTTACACAAATAAAAAACGCCCTATACCTATGTACAGAACGCTTTTCGCACTATTTACTTTTTCTTAGACAGCCAATCCGCAACCTTATCTAGCTCGGCACCTTTGAGCAGGCCTTCTGGCATGCCGCCTCCGCCGTGTTCAATCTTGTTTTTGATTTGATCCTTTGTTAAGCGTGACCCAACATCAGCTAGTTTAGGACCCATTCCGCCTTCAAGATTTCCACCGTGGCAGGTAGAGCATTTTTGCGAGAAGATTTTTTCCGCATCGCCGCCAGACGCCGTATCATTGCCGCCACCTTTATTATCACTTGCGCCGCCGCAGGCAGCGAGCACAAGTGAAGTTCCCATCATCAGTGCAAGTAGCTTTGTTTTCATATTCTATTCCCCCCTTTAAAAAGTTGAAATCCTAGATAATTATACCAATACTAAGCCCGTTTGAAACCCTCACCAAGTACTTCTGCTGCATCCATTACGACCACAAATGCAGATGGATCAAGGGTTTTTACCAATTGTTTCAATTTGGTGAACTCTGTCTGGTCGACGACACACATGAGCACCGGACGTTCATGATCGGTAAATCCCCCATATGCTGATAGTTTTGTCACACCACGGTCAATTTTATTCAAAATTCCTTCACGAACTTCTTCTTGCTTATTGGTAATGATCATAGCCATCTTAGACCGGCCGAAACCGACCTGCACAAGGTCAATTGTTTTACTGGTGACATACAGTGCGATAAGCGCATATAAACCACGTTCTATATCAAACACCATAGCTGCTGTTAAAACAATCAGCCCGTCAATCAGGACGACACAGGTACCAAGAGTGAAGCCTGTATATTTGTTGATGATTTGCGCGGCCAGGTCTGTTCCTCCTGTTGAAGCCCTGCCTCGGAAAACAATCCCGAGCCCCAGGCCGACACCAATTCCTCCAAATAAGGCAGCAAGGAGCGAATTATGTGTCCATGGTTCCACTCCGTTAGTTAGAAAAACCACTGCCGGCAGAAAAATAGTGCCCACAAGCGTTTTCACTCCAAATTGTTTGCCGAGGAAAATAACACCCGCTATGAAGAGCGGGATATTGAATGCCCATTGGACATAAGCCGGTTCCCACCCCAAAGTTGAATGAAGGATCGTACTGATACCACTGACGCCTCCGGACGCAATTTTATTAGGAAGCAAAAAGACGTTAAAAGCAAGTGCGATTATAGCTGAACCTATTAATACAAATACATATTCAAGTGCGATTTCCGCGCCGGAATTGACATGGAAAGTCCGTTTCCGTTTCATGTTAGCATAACCCCTTAAATAATAATTTCCTTTATAGTGTTTACTTTCTAGCCGAAAGTGAGTATAGCATGGCTAAAAAAAGGTGTAAATGCCAACAGATTACTGCTTTAACGTAATAAATAGGATTCCATGTTTGTCTAATTGGTGAATGGAAGTGTGAACATTTTTTGACACTATTTATATACCCCTACCCCTATATAACATAAAAATTTATACTATCCATGTAGAGAAAAACATTTGAAGGAAGTGCTTCAATTATGGCAAAGAAAATTATAATCGTTGGCGGTGTCGCGGGCGGCGCTACAACAGCGGCAAGACTGCGCAGATTGGATGAGCAGGCAGAAATCATCATGTTTGAACGGGGCGAATACATTTCCTTCGCAAATTGCGGTCTCCCCTATTATATAGGCGGCACGATTGCTGACCGCAGCAAGCTTTTAGTACAAACTGTAGTAGGAATGTCTAAAAAGTTTAATCTCGACATCCGTAACCTTAGCGAAGTAATCGACATTAACAGAGAACACAAAACCGTTTCCGTCAAAAATTTAAAAACTGGCGAACAATATAAAGAATCATTCGATTATCTTGTCCTCTCACCTGGAGCGAGTCCAATTAAGCCTGCCATTCCAGGCATCGAAGAGGCGGAAGCACTGTTTACATTAAGAAATATTCCGGACACTGACAAAATTAAAGCCTATACCGATAACCATAAGCCTAAAAAGGCAACTGTCATTGGCGGCGGATTCATCGGAATTGAAATGGCTGAAAACCTTTGGGATTTGGGCATCGAAGTAACCTTAATCGAAATGTCAGATCAAATCATGGCACCTATCGACTTTGAAATGGCATCAATTTTACAAGCACACCTCCGTGAAAAAGGAGTTAACTTAATTCTTAAAGACGGCGTATCTGCTTTTGAAAATAACGGGAAGGTCGTCAGGCTCAACAGCGGCCAGGCAATTGACACAGATATGATCATCCTTGCGATCGGTGTGAAGCCGGAAAACCAGCTCGCCATTGGTGTAGGTCTACAAATTGGAGAACGCGGCGGTATTCAGGTAAATGAATACTTACAAACTGAGGATCCTAGCATTTATGCAATCGGAGACGCCATTGAAGTGAAGGATTTCATCAATGGGCAGCCGACACAAATCCCGCTTGCATGGCCGGCTAACCGCCAGGGCAGAATCGCCGCTGACCATATTCATGGCATTAAATCCAGATACCCTGGAACACTTGGAACATCAATTGCCAAGGTTTTCGATATGACCGTGGCAGCAACAGGAAACAATGAAAAAACATTAAAACGGCATGGAATTGTCTATGAAGTCGTCCATGTTCACCCTGGTTCACATGCCGGTTATTATCCTGGCTCTTTTCCTATCGCATTGAAGCTGATTTTTGAAAAAGAAAGCGGAAAAATCTTTGGAGCGCAGGCTGTTTCATATGATGGCGCCGATAAGAGGATTGATGTCATCGCAACCGCGATCAAAGGGGGGCTGACCATTTTTGATTTGCCTGATTTAGAGCTTGCCTATGCACCTCCCTACTCTTCAGCCAAGGATCCCGTCAATATGGCTGGCTATGCAGCTTCCAATATTGCCGAAGGACTCGTGGAAACGGTCCAATGGCATGAAATAGATGAAATCGTGGCAAATGGTGGACTCCTAATAGATGTCCGCGAACCCATTGAGTGGGAAATGGGCTTCATTAAAGGGTCCATTAATATACCATTAGGAGAACTTCGCGACAGAGTCGATGAACTTCCAAAGGATGAAACGGTTTATGTTTCCTGCCAGGTAGGCTTGCGCGGCTATTTAGCGGCACGTATCCTTACCCAGCATGGCATCAAGGTGAAAAACCTGGATGGCGGCTATAAAACCTATTCCTGTGTTTTTGAACCTGCTAAATTAAACAACTGCAGCACCCCTATCAGTGATTCGGGAGTCGCCAGCATACCAAACCTTCTGAAACCATTTTAGTCGATGCATGCGGCAGGTGCAGTGCCCAGCCGATTATGCAGGTTTATAAAACGATTGATGGGATGAAGGCCGGGGATGTGCTGGAAGTCCATGCAACAGATCCAGGGTTCGCGAAGGACATTAAAGCTTGGGCAGAGAAAACCGGAAATCCGCTGATTGAATCAAAATTTGAAGATAAAAAATTCAAAGCATTTATTCAAAAGGGCGATGCATCTTCAGCACCTTTGACAGTATCCAATGCCAAGGATGGCACGACCATGGTTGTCTTCAGCGGAGATCTCGATAAAACGATTGCGTCCTTTATTATTGCCTGCGGGGCAGCTGCCATGGACAAAAAAGTGACGATGTTCTTTACTTTCTGGGGATTAAACGTCCTTCGCCGCAGTGATTCTCCACATGTCGAGAAGGATATGATGGAAAAAATGTTTGGGATGATGATGCCTAAAGGAGTGAATGAGCTGCCGCTTTCTAAAATGAATATGGCCGGCATGGGAGCGAAGATGATTAACCATGCCATGCAGAAAAAGAATGTCGATAGCCTTGAAACGTTAATGAAAAATGCCATGGAAGCCGGCGTAAAACTTGTCGCATGTTCGATGTCAATGGACATTATGGGCATTAAACAGGAGGAATTGATCGATGGCGTGGATATCGGCGGTGTCGCTTCCTATTTGGGAGATGCTGAAGAATCCCGTTTGAATTTGTTTATCTAGGTGTGCAGCACGCTGGCTCAAGGTCAATAAATAGGACCTTTCGAGCCAGCTTTTTTTGCCATTATTAATTGTCTCGTTCAGGAGAAGAAGTTACCTATAAAAGATGGGGTTCGGTCTGGGAAAAAAATAATAAATCATATTTTTCAAAAAAATATTCATTTGGGTATCGACAGCTGTATGCAATAATGACAAAATTATTCTGACATCTACTTTATATTACATACGGGGGCATAAAATGAGGTTGGTTTCTCTTGTTGGTTGTGAAGATGGCCTAATCCTAGCAAAACCTATTTTTGATGAAAACAACAGGGTTTTATTGAATGAGGGAACAGTTCTTTCGCCCCTGTTTATCAATAGGCTGAAGGATAAGAAAATAAATCATGTCTATGTAAAATCAGAAATGACAGAGGATATAGCGGTGGAAGATACTATTTCCCCTAAGCTCCGTTTTGAAACAACGGAAAAACTAGCGGAAGTATTTACAGATCTTAAACAAAATAAAACCAGGAAAAACAATGGTGTAGGACGGGTTAGATTAATAAAAAACCTTACAGATGTTTTTAATGAAATACTAAATGAAATGCAAAATTCCAAACACCTATTGAATCTGCTTACCCATATGCAAACATCAAGCGGAGAAACCTTTGAACATAGCATAAACACAAGTCTCTATTCTATTTCAATGGGGAAGTATATGGGCCTTAAGGAAAAGGAACTCCAGACTTTAGGCTTGGGTGCCCTTTTCCACGACATTGGAAAATTCAATAAATCAAAGGATGAAATTGAATGGGAAAAGCATCCCGAGATAGGCTTTGAATTATTGAGGGCAGAGCGTGAATTCAATCTGCTTATTGCCCACTGTGCCTATCAACATCATGAAAATGTAGATGGCACTGGCTTCCCTCGAGGTTTAAAGGGGAACAATATCCATCTGTATGCAAAAATAGTCAGTGTGGCAGAAGCATTTGATTATTTAATTACGAAGAAGTTCTTATTGCCTCACGAGGCAATGGAAGTCATTGTTGGCAGAACTTTTACGCGATATCACAAAAAGGTTGTTGAAGCTTTTAAGCATGCTGTCGCCATTTATCCAATTGGGGTTACTGTCATTCTCAATACAGGGGAAACAGGAGTCGTCATCGGACATGACAAACAACATCCACAGCGGCCAAAGGTACGCATTTTTAAAGATAATACAGGTAAAAAGCTCTCTATAGGGGAATTTTACGATATTGATTTAATGGCTTCTCTTAATGTGATGATCATGAAATGTGATGCCATTATTGAGAGAAATAAAGAATAAAATTAACTCAGGCTCCATGGCGTAACCAAGCGGAATTCAGAGCATGCTGAAGAATCTCGTTTGAATTTGTATATCTGAGTGTGGAGGCCGCCTTTAAGGCGGCTTTTTCCATTATTTTTCGGTAGGTTTTGACACGAATGGACTGGTTTCCGTCGAATTCGCTATGCCTACAGCGTTCAACAGGCCTGCCGTCGGTATTTGTAGGAATTTTTGTTGTTTCATTTCCGGAAAATGGCGGTATTATCTAAGTATGAAATGCCAACACGTGATACACCATCGAAAATTCAACTATTATGGCTTGAAGATAATAAATCTGAATAAGGGGTGTTTTTCATGAAGATTAAGGCAGGAAGCTGGAGAATGTTAAGTGCGCAGGACAAGCAGTTTATCCTGAAGCTGCTGTGTGAACGATCAAAGAAGAAGAGTGCTTAATATAAAAAGCCTTTGCCAGATGCGGCAAAGGCTCTATTTTTTACATGGAAAGTTTTGAACGCAGGTAGGCGTTTATGAAAATATCAAGGTCGCCATCCATTACAGCCTGTAGGTTCCCCACCTCTGTATTTGTGCGATGGTCCTTGACCATGGAGTACGGATGGAAGACGTAGGAACGAATTTGGCTTCCCCAGCCAATTTCCTTCTGCTCGCCGCGGATTTCCGCCAGCTGCTTTTCCTTCTCTTCAATTTGACGCTGATAAAGCTTGGCTTTCAGCATTTTCATCGCGTGCTCACGGTTTTTAATCTGGGAGCGCTCTGTTTGGCAGCTCACGACTACGCCTGTTGGTGTATGTGTAATCCTTACCGCGGAATCGGTCGTGTTGATGTGCTGTCCGCCTGCGCCGCTTGCACGATACGTATCGATTTTCAAATCCTCAGTACGGATATCGATTTCAATGTCATCGTTCAGCTCCGGCATAACCTCACAGGAAACGAAGGAGGTATGGCGGCGGCCCGATGAATCGAATGGGGAAATCCTGACCAGGCGGTGTACGCCTTTTTCCGCTTTTAAATAGCCGTAGGCATTGTGGCCTTTAATCGCAAGTGTAACACTCTTGATGCCCGCTTCGTCACCAGGAAGGTAATCAAGCGTTTCGACCTTGAAGCCCTTCTTCTCGGCCAGCGTGTGTACATCCTAAGGAGCATGGAGCCCCAGTCCTGTGACTCAGTTCCGCCGGCACCTGGATGCAATTCAAGGATGGCATTATTTTTATCATATTCCTCACTTAAAAGAAGGTCCAATTCAAACTGATTTAAACGGCCAGTCAGCTTTTCCAATTCCTGTTCAAGCTCTGCCTGCAATTCAGCGTCACTTTCCTCTTTTACAAGCTCATAGGTCAGCTCCAGGTTCTCAAACGTTTCAAAAAGATCATGGAACTCGTGGACCTGGTCCTTCAGGGCATTCGACTCGCTGATAACCGTCTGGGCAGCCTGCTGGTCATTCCAAAAGTCAGGATGGAGCATTTCGTTATCAAGCTGGGCTATACGTGCTTCTTTGTTTTCTAGGTCAAAGAGACCCCCTAAAGTCCGCTAATATTTTAGCTGTCTTTTCAAGTTCATTTCGGATATCTGCTAATTCCATTACATTCACCTCTAAGTTTATTTCTGTATCGTATTTTATTCGTTATTCCGCTGTCAGTTCTTAATCATTATAACGGTTATGCCTGAAAAAATTCAAAAATGGCAAAAAAGCCATCCACTAATTACTTAACAAACCAAAAGAGAGCTGGCGCCGAGCCATGCTCTCTTTTGCAAATATCTTACTCGAAATTTCCGTGGCAGTTCTTGTACTTCTTGCCGCTGCCGCAGTGGCATAACTCGTTGCGTCCGATATCAATGGATTTGACCTTCGGCTTCGCCTTGATCTTTTCGCCGTCTTCCTTCGGATTCACTGCATGACCCTTCGCTACTTCCTGGCGCTCCAGGTTGTTGCGGATTTCAGCCTTCATGATATAACGGGCTGCATCCTCTTCGATCGATCCGACCATGCTTTCAAACATCGCAAAGCCTTCATGCTGGTATTCGCGAAGCGGGTCGATTTGGCCGTACGCACGCAGGTGGATACCCTGGCGCAGCTGGTCCATCGCGTCAATATGGTCAATCCATTTAGAGTCAACCGCGCGAAGCACGATTACTTTTTCAAATTCGCGCATTTGTTCAGAAGTCAGAATCTCTTCTTTTTCATCGTAGCGCTCTTTCACTTTTGCAAAAATAAGCTCTGACATTTCTTCCGGATCCTTGCCTTTTAGGTTCGCAAGCGTCACGTCACCTTCATGCAGAAGGCTGGCATTCACATAATCGATGATGCTTTGAAGATCCCATTCGTCCTCTTCTTCATTGCGAGGCGTATGGACATCGACCACATCCTTAATCGTTCTTTGAATCATCCCCTCGACGATGTCGCGAAGATTTTCGGATTCAAGAACTTCATTACGCTGATTGTAGATGATTTCACGCTGCTGGCGCAGAACGTCGTCATACTGCAATAGCTGTTTACGCGCATCAAAGTTGTTGCCCTCAACGCGTTTTTGCGCAGATTCAACCGCTCTGGAGACCATCTTGCTCTGGATTGGCTGTGTATCATCCATGCCAAGACGCTCCATCATCGCTTTCATATTATCGGACCCGAAACGGCGCATCAGCTCGTCTTCCATTGATAAATAGAACTGCGTAATCCCCGGGTCTCCCTGACGACCTGAACGTCCGCGCAGCTGGTTATCGATCCGGCGCGATTCATGGCGTTCTGTACCGATAACAGCTAGTCCGCCCAATTCTCTTACACCATCGCCAAGCTTGATGTCCGTACCACGTCCTGCCATGTTGGTCGCAATGGTAACAGAGCCCTGCTGGCCTGCTTCTGCAATGATTTCCGCTTCACGGCCGTGGTTTTTCGCGTTCAGGACGTTATGGCGGACACCTTTTTTCTGAAGGTATCTTGAAATCAACTCAGATGTCTCAATCGCAACCGTACCGACAAGAACTGGCTGGCCTTTTGCGTGTCTCTCAGCGATATCCTCAACAACTGCCTTAAACTTCCCATCCATCGACGCGTAAATCAAATCGGCGCGGTCGTCACGGATAATCGGCTTGTTAGTCGGGATAACGATAACATTCATATTGTAAATATTGCGGAATTCCTCTTCTTCAGTTTTCGCAGTACCGGTCATACCGGAAAGCTTTTCATACATACGGAAATAGTTCTGGAATGTGATGGTCGCAAGTGTCATGCTTTCGTTCTGTACTTCCAGGCCTTTCCTTCGCTTCAATCGCCTGGTGCAGGCCTTCGCTGTAGCGGCGGCCCTTCATTAAACGCCCGGTGAACTGGTCAACGATGACAATTTCACCTTCCTGAACAACATAATCAATATCCAGGTGCATCGTGACAATCGCTTTTAGCGCCTGGTTGATATGATGGTTCAAGGTTACATGTGAAATATCGAAAAGGTTCTCGATGCCAAAAGCGCGTTCTGATTTGCTGATACCTTCTTCAGTCAGCATGACGCCTTTTGTTTTTTCATCGTAAGTGAAATCGACGTCTTTTTTCAAAGTACGGACAAAGGCATTAGCCTGCATATAAAGGGCAGTCGATTTTTGCGCAGTACCGGAAATAATCAGCGGAGTACGCGCTTCGTCGATCAAAATCGAGTCCACTTCATCGATAACGGCATAAAAGAGCGGGCGCTGAACCTTTTCTTCTTTGTAAAGAACCATGTTATCGCGCAAATAGTCGAATCCGAATTCATTGTTCGTTCCATAAGTAATATCGCAGGCATACGCTTCCTGCTTTTCCTCTTTTGTCATGCTGTTCAGGTTTAAACCGACTGTTAAACCTAGGAACTCATACAGCTCACCCATTTCAGAAGCATCACGGCTGGCAAGATATTCGTTGACAGTAACAACATGCACGCCTTTGCCGGAAATGGCATTCAAATATACTGGCATCGTCGCTGTAAGGGTTTTACCTTCACCGGTCTTCATCTCGGAAATGTTTCCTTCATGAAGAGCCGCGCCCCCCATAAGCTGAACATGGTATGGATAAAGGCCTAGTACTCGGCGAGCGCCTTCACGGACAACCGCAAATGCTTCTACAAGCAGATCATCGAGTGTTTCGCCTTTTTGATAGCGGCCTTAAACTCTTCTGTTTTTTCACGAAGCTGGTCGTCAGACAATTTTTCAGTATCAGCAGCCAGTGCCTCTACCTGATCCGCCAACTTTGTCAGCCTCTTGATTTCACGTTTATTTAGATCAAACACTTTATTTAAAATCCCAAGCATGAACATTGCTCCTTTTAATCGAGATTCCTTTGTGAATAATAGTCTAAAGAAAAAAGATTCGCTTTAAAACGGCGGAATCCTTTAATAATCATTCGTTATTTTCTCCCTCCATCTTACCACTTCCGCCATACAGTGACAACATTAGGAAGTTTATTTGCTATTTTCGTCTATTAAATTCGAAATTTATGTTTGTTTATTTTTGTCAAAAATCGAAGTGGTATCAGCCCTTAACTCGAATATCATTTATTGATGAATTTTGGGTTTTGGAAGCACCCCGAAGGATGGTGTATGAAAACGCTTATTTTTGTATAAAAATAAAATCTTATTCACATTAACACTACCTTTATAATGTTAATCCAACCCCTTGTTTACCAACGTTTTCACAGTGTTTTCAGTAGAGTGAATTCGAGATTTCAACCCGGAAAATTATTCACAAATTGTACATTGGAAAATACTGACGCAATATTAGATACTACCCTTAGAGAGGTTAATATGAAATAAAGTGATTTGAATCCGAATACAGAAAGGGTGAGCATCGTGGCCTTTTGGGGGAATAAGAAAACTAAAGAGATAGATACAGAGACTCGAGAAACTAAAAAGAAACCCGGCCTTTTGCGCAGACTCTGGCGAACCGCCAGAAATATAGATTGGAAGAACCCCGTTAACCGTTGGAAATTACTATTTGCCACCCTCGTTAGCAGCATCGTTGTTTTTGGCGGCGGATATGGAGTTCTTTCCTTTACAAACTCGCCAACATTTTGCTCCAGCTGTCATGAGATGGCTCCTGAATATACTACCTACACAGCAAGCGCCCACAACCAGATCAGCTGCGTACAGTGCCATATCAAGCCTGGGGTCACCAATATGCTGACACACAAAGTGAAATCGCTTAAGGAAGTGTATTACCACGTCACAGGTGTCCCTGAACAGATCGTTCAAACGGAAGAAGAAGCCGTTTCAAATGAAAACTGTCTGCAATGCCACTCCAAAAACCGTTTGGTTACTGCTTCGGGAGACTTAAAGGTAAATCATAAAGGGCATATCGAAAAGGATATTCCTTGTATTACTTGCCATGAAGGAGTTGTACACGCAAAAATCGCTTCGCGCGGTATCAATATCGAGGAAGCACGTGGCGAGTGGACAAAGAAAAACGCAGAAAAACTTGCGGAAGAGAAATACCTAAGGCCAAATATGGGAACCTGTATTGACTGCCACGATAAAGTAAACAAGGGCGAAAAGCCTTGGAAGGATGTAGCTTACAACGTGCCTCCTAATCCGGAAGAGGTCGACAAAAAGGTCAATGGCACAGCTGAAACAGCTACAACAGAACCCGCAGCTGAAACTGTAGGTGGAAGCAATTAAGGCCGAACATGATAAAAAGACACAGGACATCATCCTGCAGGCGATTGGAAAGCAGAAAACAGATGTTAAAATTTCAATGAAATGTGAAACATGTCACAAAAAAGTCAAAGTTCCAAAGTCACATAAAACTCAGGATTGGGATCATAATCACGGCGGAACGGCTGTTAAAAGCTTAAATAAATGCGTTAACTGTCACCAGGATTCAAAATGGATCAGAGAAATTCCAAAAGAAGATATCATCTCACTTTTGAAAATGGGAACTAAAAAAGTGAAATACATTCCAAATATAACGGTTGTAAAAGATCAATCACGAATCAATAAATTCTGCAGTGCCTGTCACAGCAAACGTCCACCAGGCCATTTGGACAGTGACCAATGGTTAACAGCTCACTCTAAGCACGCGAAAACCAATGCTGCAAAAGCACAATGCTTCGTCTGCCATGACCGTGAAAAACCAGTGCCAAACTCAACTGGTATAAAAGCACCTACCGATGTTTACTGCCAGTACTGCCATAGGACCGGATTTAAAAGCGATAAAAAATAGTTAAAGTTTCTTATAAAGGAGGGACATTTTCATGGAAGAGGATCAAAATACGCTGCCGTCCCCTCCCCGCTACCGCTATAAATTGATTAAATTCATGACCTTAGCAGTGTTGTTTCTGGCCCTCCTCACTTCTGTTGGATTCATAGGGCTGGAAACAACATCGAATTCAAAGTTTTGCTCATCCTGCCATGAGATGAAACCGGAGTACTACACGTGGAAAGCCTCCACACACAGCGAAGTCGATTGTGTAAGCTGCCATATCGAACCAGGGCCAAAAATTTGGCAAAGGACAAAGCCAATGGATTCGTAGAATTTTTCAAAAAAGAAACAAATAGATATACAGCACCAATCCAAATGCCAAAGAACATTCCAAACTCCGCTTGTGAAAGATGTCACAATATAGGAACCAGAGAAGTAACACCATCCGGAGATCTGATCATCCCGCATAATAAGCACTTAGCGAAGGATATCAAGTGTATACAGTGCCACAGCGGGGTTGCTCACGGAAAAATCGCAGAACGTAAGGTAACCTTTAAATCCGATTATGATAAATGGGATGACACCCTTGGTAAGTCCCTGATGAGTGACGTAAAGTTTACAAGCCCCAAAATGGAAACATGCATTGAATGCCATGAAGCACGTGATGTTTCTACCGCTTGTAAAACATGCCATACAACAGGCATGGAACCTAAATCGCATAAAAAAGAAAACTTTAAATTTCAAACTCACGGTAAATCTGCAAAGAAGGACGTTAAACAGTGTCATAGCTGCCATCAATACATGTCAGAAACAGAAATTAAGGGTATGGAGGAAGTTCCGGCTTCCCAGCAATTTTTAGCAAATGGAACGATAAAGGATAAATCACACTCCGCACAGGAGTATGCAAAAGAAAATAGCTTCTGCAAAAAATGCCATACACAGCGGCCACCAAGCCATGGGAAAAGTTTTGTAAGTGGCGATGGCCCTATCGCAAAACATAGCACCGAAAAATGCTTAACATGCCACGATTACCAAAAAACAGGCTTTAACAAAATAACAAACATCACCTGCAGCGGCTGCCACCCTGCCAGCCATGCAGAAAAGAACTTTAGGGCCACACACCCGATTGCATTGCCTGCAGGACAAAAGCCTGTTGAAATGTGTTACACCTGTCATTACAAACCAAAATGTACATCCTGCCATAAACAATAAAGCTCAAATAATATGATGAGGAGGGCTTTTATGGAAAGCCAAGTTCAACCAAATGCCCAGGAGCCTTCAACGATTGCTGAAAAGCCAGTAAAGATAAAAAAAGTGAAAAAGGACCGTATCTCCTGGTGGCAATCGCTTATTATCCTTACTGCCACCTTAGCTATTTGTCTCTCTTCTGGTTACTATATCAGCGAAAAGTATCTTTGGAATACAAATGCCGATCAAATTTCAAAACAACTGAAATATTATCAAGCTGAAGTAGACCAAAAGCCAAATGATCCACAATTAAGAGTACAGCTTGGTTATACGTATTTCTTGAAGGGTGATACCGACAGTGCAATTAAAGAATATGAGACTGCAAAGATCTTGGATAAAAATTATTTTGATGCCTATTTGAACTTGAGTATTGCTTACGATAAGGAAAAACGAAATGACGATGCCCTGCAAATGGCTGTTAAAGCAGCAAAGATTTCACCCAGGGATTATAAGGCCATTTATTAAAAGGCAAAAGCTACAGGAAATTAAAGATGTATAAAGATGCTACAAAATCTTTGGAGGAAGCTGCACGCTTAAAGCCAGGCAACACGGATATTATTTATGAGGTAGGGGTGGTTGCAGAAGCTCAAGGCAAGAAGAAAGAAGCTGAAAAAATCTATAAAGAAACTCTTTCATACGATCCCACCTTTAAACCGGCTTTGAAAGCTTTGGATCGATTGAACTCCAAGAATAATTAAGAAAAGGAGATGGAATCCATGAAGAAAAGAACCCTTTATTTACTGATGGGGACGATTGTTGGACTTTCTGCTGTGCTATTCACTGTCATTTATTATTTCCATCTTCAAGATGATGTGATCAAAGTGGCAAGCCCTATTAAAGGTGGGTCCCCTACATTAAGTTACTTTATTCAAGGTGATATGAGTGCCCCTCTCGATAAACCAATGGATGTCGCAAAAGTTGGCCAGTATGTTTATGTTACGGATACGAACCATAAACAGGTTCAAGTCTTTGATTCATCCGGTACGTCTATCTTTAAATTTGGTAAACAAGGTACAGGTGAAGGAGAATTCCAGTTTCCTTATGGAATTGATGGGGATAAGGAAGGTAATGTTTATGTAGCGGATTTATACAATGCTAAGATATCCATTTTCACAGCTAAAGGAAAGTTCATTAAATATTTCACAGATGAAAGCAAAAAAGCCGACTTTCTAAAATCCCCTGGCGGATTGCGCATTTTCAATAACAACCTTTATGTTACAGACATCCAGCTAGGTAAAGTTATTAAATACGATTTAAAAGGTAAAAAACTGCTTGAAATATCAACTGCATCAGCGAAAGATGACACATTGAACGCTCCAAACGCCGTGACGATTGATGAAGAAAAAAACATCTATGTTTCTGATACTGGGAACCAGCGCCTTGTTGTCTATGATAAGAACGGAAAATTCATACGTATCATAAATGGTTCAACTGATGGAAAAGGAGATTCTAAGTTTGTTAATCCAAGAGGAATCGGGGTTGAACCAAACGGTACCCTTTTAATGGTAGATAACATGACCCACTTTGTTTATGGATTTGATAAGGATGGAAAACAAGTATTCCAATTTGGCGGTTTAGGCAGCGATAAAGAACAATTCTATCTTCCAAACGGTTTATTTGTGGATGACAAAGGTGAAGTATTCATCACCGATACCGTTAATCAGCGGATTGCCTTTTACTACTAAATTTTTAGATTATTAAAGGTGGTGATGCAAAAAAAGAAGATAAAAGCTTTATAGGTTTTAAAAAAGAGAGAAACAAACAGGGAGGTTTTTGAAATGAGTAAGGTGAAATTTAGCTTCTCACTAATAATAGCATTTCTATTAGTGGGAATCCTGAGCACCGCTGCATTTGCGAAAGATCCGTATGGGTTAAAGCCAGCGCAAAACGGCTTAGGACTTGATGTTCCGTTTACTGGTAACTCAACTGATGCTGCTGACATTACTGGTAGATCATTTGATTTAGTATTACTAGATGGAACAACAATTATAAGCACCACACAGGCTACTCTTGATGCTACTAAAAAGGGGAAAGTTAATTATGCTGCCGGTGTTCTTACACCTGGTAAAACTTACACAGTAGTACTTTATCACACTGATGATACAACACATGCAACAAAGCTTTCGTCTTCTACTGCATTAGTTCAAGATGCTCACAATACCAATATGTATCAAACTCCTGATTCCCATGTAGATTTAGATGGATCTGGATATAAAAACGCCAACTCCACAGGCTTTAATAACACTAGAAAAAATAGAACTGGACAAAAAGTTCACGGTTTCTATCAAAATAATACCAACTCTTGCGCAAGCTGCCACCAAACACATACAGGTGCTGACGATAACTTGTTATTCAAAGACGGAGTATACAGCACATGTTCTGCATGCCACGATGGCACAACAGGGGCTTATAACTCTTTTGCACCAGTCTCTGAAGAAAATGCTCATAGTATTGCGGGTACTTTCAATGTTCAAGCTTCCAATCACAATGGTTCCCTTCACGAAGCAGATGGCTCTTTGAAAGTTAGCGCTGCTCCTGGTGGTAATTTTGGAGCTACTTCAGGTCAGTTTACTCAAGAATTTGATTGCGCTAGTTGCCACGCTCCACATGGTAACGGTTCTGCTGGAGCTTCTGGGGAAAACAACTTGAACTTGGATCCACTAGGTTGGGGTTCAGTACAATATCGTGCAGAAGGAACAACTTATACAGTTAAAGTAAATAATGTAGATACAACTGTCACTGCCACTAAAGATGATGCAAACGGTAAATTATTCAAAGATCTTACTATTCAAACAAGCGTTCCTACTACTTTTAGTACACCATACATTCTTGTAAAATCTACTTTAGCAAATCAAGCTGCTGTAGATGCAAACTTCTTCTACAAACGTGCGATGGGAACAGTAACTGGTCCTGTGGATGTTATTCAAACTTACAGATGGAATAACTCAAAGTACGTTGCAGATTATTCTCTATGGCTTCAAGAAAAAGGATATCCATATAAAGCTGATACTATCCTTAAAGACTCTACAGATGCTGATATCACAAGAGCAACTGGAATGATCGTTGTATGGCGCGATGGCTTTGCTTATGGTACTCAGGTTGCAAATGTAACAACAGCAACTATCTCTATCGGTGTAGATGTTGAAACAACAGAAAATATGAGAACATTGTTCGATGCTAAAGCTACTGATCTAACTTTTGACGATGAAGGTAATACTATCTATAATGCTGATAAAACTGTAAAACACATCGCTTTCATCCCAGATAGCGGTACTCAAATGAGTAAATATTGCTCTGCTTGTCATACTGACTATCTATCTACAACACGTAAAGATAATACAGGTGTATATACTACTGCACACCGCCACAAAACAGGTGCAGATGAACTAACTTGTGTACGCTGCCACTTCGGTCACGGTTCTGAAGCTCAAATCATGAAAACTGCAAACGATGAAACTTATTATGATTTAACAGAAGCTGGTGCAAAGTTTGACGCATCTGTTACTGGAAACGCTCAATTAGCAATTGATTATTTGAAAGATCCAAACCCATCTTCCGCTCTTAAACGTTATACAGGAATGGCTGTATGTTACGCTTGTCACGGCCAAGGAGCACAATTCTTAAGTAATCCAAATAACGTTGATCGTCCTTTAAGTGGGCAACCCGGAGCAGTAAGAGGTCAATAACAATAAAAAGCCAACAAATAGCGCCACTACTTGTTAGCTTTAAGAAAAATGAAATTTAATTGTCATTGGCAAGGCAGTAATAGTGATATTGCTGCCTTGTTTTTATTATTATACAAGGACACAAATTTGTCAAAGAATCGCTCCATTTCCGCCCCAACTTCCTCCCATTTCCACTGCTATAATATACATATAATCCCTATATATAAATAACAAATTCTATTTACTCACATAAATTAACAGGAAAAAGAGATGACATGAAATGAAAATAACTACAAGGATTAAAAATGCATTTTTATTTAGTTTATTAGCATTTATTTTAATATCTTCCTCACTATTCATTTCGCCCATGAATGTAGCATTTTCTGCAGCTGGCGATCCGCCTGCTATTACGATTAGTTCCCCTGCAGCTGACGCAATGATCAATACAGGAAAAGTTGTTATTTCAGGTACCTATACGGATGATAATGTCCAACAAATGTCTGAACTATTATTTACCGCATATGATCAAGGAGTAGAAATTTCAAATTCTGATAATACACCTGCTGAATGGATTTTCGGTAACAACGAAACAAGTAAAACATGGACTTTTACTAAATCTCTTAAAGAAGGATCTCATAATTTTTCGGTAGAAATCAAAGAAAAATCTGATTTACCCGAACCAATAACAGCCACTGCCTCTATTTCATTTACTGTTTCAAACAGGCCTTTTATTTCTTCTGCAGGAATCATTCAAGATGGCAAAGAGAGAATTGGTGAGGATTTAACAAGAGTACCTCAGGATGCGAAAATTAAAATAACAATTATTGACGACAACCCAATGAACCAGTTCGTGAGTAAGATTGAATCGACTGGAGTTCCTTATAATCCAATAAAGGTCACAGCTGGCACTACCTCTATAATTGGGTCCTCTAGCATAACAAAAAACAGCAATCAATCAGAAAAATATACGTATGAAATTACTTTTACTCCCACCAGTCCATTAGCATTAAACACAACCTATTTAGTTTATGTTGACTCTGCAATAATGGATGACTTGGATAATCCGATCAATACTAAATTTTTCAAGTTCACTACCAAGAGTGACTTGGATGAAACTGAAAATCCTCATGGCCATTATGCATTAAATACCAATATGTGTGCTGCCTGCCACAGTACACATCTCGGGATGAATAATTCCCTTGAAGGCGGCTCCTACCAAGTTACTTTCAACGATAAGCTTAAAGCAGATCCATCTCAAAACTATTGTATGGCATGCCATGACGGAACATTGAACGCACCGATAATTAATCAGATGGAGAAAGCTTATCATCATAATAATCCTGCTGAATATTCTCAGACTGGAACTAATAATTTGAAACAAGCTGAGTCCTGTACAAGTTGCCACAATCCACATCTGGAATGGTCGGAGCAAAATCAAAACATATTAAAAGATCATTACGTTTATACCCATAAAGATGAAGACAGAAATAGTAATGGATTAACTTCCCTTGTGGTTGATAGTGCAGAAACATCATGTGATACCTGCCATGGTGATACTTCGATCTATGATCAAAATAAGTATCCAGGTATTTATGAAGTACTAAAATACAATAAGTCATTTACCGCTGAAGGCACGATTACTGCGAAAGTATTGGATAAGAACCCTGACCGAACCGTCCAAACTGTTTCAGATTACTCATTGTGCCTGCGTTGCCACAACGCTGCCAAAAAAACAATTGACCCAACAATGGCTGATATTGAAACCTATTATGCTGATTCCAGCTCAGGCCATAATTTCACACTGCCGGAAGGAAAACAAACGCAGGATGACGGCAGTCCTTTAAATGGACCAATCCCTTGTGCAGAGTGCCATGATACACATGGATCAGACAATATAAAGCTCTTAAGAAACCAGCTCGGTAATGCTGAGACTAGTAATAAATTTACGATGTCAGGAAAAGATTGGACCGCTTCCTCTGAACGCCAATTCTGTACTAAATGCCATAATGGTTCAACCACTATTTACGGCAGGATCGGAAAACTCGATCAGACCGTATCAGAAGGCCATGACCCTGCCAAACCAAAAGGACAGCAGGCTTGCTCGACCTGCCACTCAGCAAGCTTCGACCCTGCTAAACCGGAATCAATTGACAAAGCCTTTTTGGAAGCCGCCCACGCACCAAAAACCGGCGTTGACCGTTCCGCTCCATAATAAAAATCGAGAGGCTTCCCCCTCTCGATTTTTTATTTCCCTCTTCTAAGTTCTTCGTTTTCTTCTGTTAAGGCTTTATTTAAAGCAGCCAATTCAGCTGTACGTTCTTTATAGATACGTTCTATTTCATCATTCAGTACATGTTTCAATTCCTGGTATTTGGATGAAATACTTCCTGCCGAAACATCGTATATCGCTGCTAAGTCTTTTTGCGTATACCTTTTATTAAGAGACATGAAAGATCCAATCAGATAATGGATTGCGGCAGCATACGTCGCAGGCTTTTGGATAGCTTTTGGCTTTCGCTCACAGAATTGATACCAAAGCAGAATACCCAAGTCAGCGAAGGTGGTCTCTTCGCCGCTTTCCTCCATATTTCTTTTAAAAATTTCCGCAGCCTCTTGATAGTCTGACTTGTCCCACTCTAAGTCATCGGGCTCCAATTCAAAATCAACACTCGGAAGATCTGTCATAATTTCCATAAAGAAATCCTTCAACATCTCCTCTGGATCGCTATAGCCTAATTGCAATGCTTTATCTTCAATAAACTCATAAGCCACTTCAGGCTCCAGATCTGGCAATTCAAACGGAATGGGGTAAAAGACAAATTTCTCATTGTACGGCAGTAAGATCCCAATGAAAAAATTTCCGCTTTTTTCATCATGACTTCCATTCACCAAAACGGCTTCACCTTTTTGGCCACTAAATCTATCTTCAAATATCAGTTTATCCTCATCCGCTTCAAGTATGGTTCCGACAATTGCTCTCGATTCAGTCCACGAATGCAATATTTCTCTTACTTTATGACGGTTGATTTTTTTTCCTTCTGAAGCAATGAATTTTTCCAGAATGGTTTCCCCATCCTCCAGTGAATGGAAAAGACTAAACCAGATGGCATGAACCTGCTCATAAAGCTCTAACTCTTCCTCTTCAGCATGTGGAATGATCTCCACAAGCTGTTCAAAGCTTTCAACAATTTCATCCTCAAAATGATAAGGTGCATAATCGATGATATTCTTCTGAAGTAATGATATTTCACGGTCAATCACTTCAGAAATGGATACAACCTCTTTAGCGCCACAGCACTTTTTATATTTCTTCCCGCTCCCGCACGGACACGGTTCATTTCTGCTTATTTTTTCACTCATTTTTATTCCTCGCAATCTAAAAAAATGGCATTCTGCCGAACCCCAATATTTTTCTCGTTTTCGGTCTAATTCTTTAATACTAACATTTTTGACGCTTTTTCTAAAAAGAAAAACAGCCGGGAATTACTCCCAGGCTGATTGCCATCTATCTTAATGAATGTGAAAATTTTTCTTAATCAAACGTTTGATTAATTTATTTCTCTGCCGATATTCTCTCTTTTTTAAAAATAAACAGCTTGCTGGCAGCATAGTTAAAAATAACAACCAATACATTGGCAATGATTTTCGCGCCCATGTCATTCCATGCCAGTACCTCAACCAATAATATCATCGTCAATAAATCCAGGAAGTAAGACAGGATTCTAAAAAAGAAAAATGAGAAAAATTCCTTCATTATTGCGTTTACGTCTCTCACCCGGCTGTTAAAAACAAATAATTTATTCGTTACATAAGCAAACAGGACTGAGATGATCCAGGCGATAGTGGTGGAGATTTTATAGTCAATATGGAATACATCCGCACAAACATAATAAGTGACGATATTGATTAATGTAGTTAAACCGCCAAAAACCAGGTACGAAAATATTTCTTTATATTTTCCCATTTTGGTATGACTCCCGATTCGTTACTTTTTGTCCATTGTATTCATCAACAAAATATAAAGGCCGATTCTTCGTTTCATTGAACACTCTGCCAAGGTATTCGCCGATGACGCCCAGTGACAGCAGCTGAATGCCGCCCATAAATAGGATGACTGTCATCATGGAAGGGTAACCTGTTACCGGATCTCCGTATATAAGCGTTTTGGCAATGATCCAAACCATGTATATAAAGGATAAAACAGAGATAATGACGCCCAAAAAGGATGAGAGCCTTAATGGGAAGGTTGTGAAGGACGTGATGCCCTCTATCGCCAATTCAAATAGCTTTAGGTAATTCCACTTTGTTTCACCGGCTGCTCTCGGATCCCGGTCGAACAATATTTCTTTTTTATTGTACCCAATCCAGCTGAACATTCCCTTTGTGTATCTTTGAGATTCCCTTATTTGTTTAAGAGCCTCTACAAATCTTCTATCCAATAATCGAAAATCCCCGGTATCCTCCTGGATCGGGATTTTTGTGGTCTTTTTCAGCAGCCGGTAAAATCGGCCGATGTCCATTTTTTTAGCCACGACTCACCTGTTCGTGATTTTCTTTTGGCAAAAACATCATCATAGCCTTCTTCCCAGTACCTGATCATTTCAGGAATCAGCTCCGGCGGGTCCTGAAGGTCTGCATCGATAATAATGACCGCATCACCATTTGCGTGATCCAGACCGGCAATCATCGCTGTTTCCTTGCCGAAGTTCCGTGAAAGGTCCACATAAGAGATACGGGAATCGGTTTGCCTTAATTGCTTTATTAAATTCAACGTATTGTCCCTGCTGCCATCGTTTACAAATAAAAATTCAAATGAATACTCGGCAAGCTGGCTTGTCACTGCATTTAATCGCTCATATAAAGGATACAAAACCTCTTCCTCGTTATAGGCGGGGATTAAAATGGTAATTTCCTTCATTGCACTGCTCCTTACATGGTCAATATCTATTTTTAGCAAAAAATTATAGATCAAATTACGTGATGCTCTATGGTTTTACATTTTATCATGATAATTTTCTATTTCAATTGATTTGCGATTGAATTGCCTGGATAAAGCAAATTATCGTGCGGTAGGTTATATACCATGTCTTACTTGGGAATATAGAGGTTAAATGGCATGTCATAATCCTGTCTAATGACTGTTGTCTTTTTTATAAAATAAGGGGTAGAATGAATAGCATTGCTATATATATCATAGTAATGGCTTATAATCCTGAAAATTCCCAAATTATAAGGTGAAGAAAATGAGAGAAATAAACTTACAATTTATATCAACCAAGTTTTTATCCGTATTGGTAACGGCTGCTTTTATCATTATATTAATTGCGAGTTTTGGTGCCGTTGCTGATAACTATAAGTCAGGAACAACCTATTATTCAGCCCTACTTATCTTGGTCGTCACCATTGTCGTGGCAGCTTTGCTGGTAAAGCTTCCTAAAAAGGTTTTCCTCGTACTTCTGCTTTTATTATCGGTAATTTTAAGGCTGATCTGGATAAATAACATTCATACGTTAAATGTTTCCGACTTCGAAATTATGTATAAAAGCGCTGTGAGAGCGGCAAAGGGCGACTTTGGATTTACATCCGAGGGGATTTATTTTAACAGATGGGCTTATCAATTAGGATTTACGATGTACCAGGCATTCATACTGCACCTTTTTGGCGAAGGCACTTATACGTTAAAACTTTTTAATATTCTTTTTAGCACTGGCACCGTAATTATGATTTATCTAATAGCCACCAGGCTATTTAACGAATTTTGCGGTCGCATTGGCAGTATTTTATATGCCTTATTCATTCCTAACATTGCCCTGGCGTCCGTTTTGACGAATCAGCACCTGGCCGCTTTCCTGTTCTATCTATCCTTCTATTTACTGATTACCCGATTTGAATCGAGTAAGTATATGTGGATTTTAATCGGCATCTTATTGTCTGCCGGAGATATCATCAGGCCTTTAGGCAGCCTCATCCTGCTTGCAGTGGGCTTATATGTAGTAATCGCTTATTTTTTCAACAATGTAAATAAAAGAGGCTTTATTCTTTTAGGAAAACTGGCAGGTCTTATTGCTGTCTACTATTTATTTCATGCACTTGTAAGCAGCTCGTTTATATCCTCAGGGGTTACACAATATCCCTTGGGGAACAGGGAGCCTTTATGGAAGTTTGTGACCGGCCTAAATCACGATACAACGGGCGTTTTTTCTGATGAAGATGCCAAATATCTATCCAAATTCCCTCTTGGAAAAGAACGGGATGATGCATCAAAGCAGCTGATTCAGGAACGGATTGAGGACAAAGAGGCCTTGTGGGATCTTTTCCAGGAAAAATTCCTGTATATGTGGGCGACCATGGACGACGGATCATTGATCTGGGGATTGCGCTCAAAGGTCCATGACTATTCTGACCTGATGGAAACCTTGAATATGTATGAACGATTTATGTACCTTTCGATGGCGTTTTTAGTAGCCGTCTCAATGCTTAAACTGACGTTGGAAAGAAAAGTAAATGTTCACGTTTGCCTGATATTTCTTTTAATCATCGGCTACATGAGCATTCACCTATTAATCGAAATCCAAACGAGGTACAGGTACTTTATTATTCCAAGCTTCATGATTCTGCAAAGCTACGGGATATTCACCATCTATACATTCTATAAAAATGCCTTTTTCCAAAAAAAGGTGCCGGCACCGTCCTAATCATCACCTTTTTGATGAAAACATTTATTAATCAAACGTTTGATTAAATTGGGGTTAAGCCTTGGTACGACTGGATTTCATAGAAGTCTGACCATCAGAAACATCAAGGCTACTCCCTTTCATAAGGCAGCCTTTCATGCTTCAGATTGGAGCATTTTAGATTTATTAATCAAACGTTTGATTAAATTAGGTTGAAGCCTTGGTATTGCTGGTTTTCGGAGGTTCCGAACGATTAGAAATACTTGGCATCAAGCCTTTAAGCAGATGACTTAGTTTTTCTTATGCATTCGGAATTTATTGATATAAATTCTGATTAGCTTAAAAATGCAGCCCTGGTTTCCCGGGCTGCATTTTGCTATTACTAGTATTATTGTGCTTCAATCAAGCCGTAGCGGCCGTCTGTACGCTTGTAAACGACGTTTGTGCGGTTTGACTCGGCGTTAGTGAACACGTAGAAGTTGTGCCCAAGCATGTTCATCTGAAGGATGGCTTCTTCACTGTCCATCGGCTTCAGGTCGAAACGCTTTGTACGGACTACTTCCAGTTCCTCTTCTTCCTCTTCAAATGCAGGTGCATCTGCGTTTTCGAAGGTAGAGAACATTGCCGTAAAGTTTTCTTTTTCACGGAACTTGCGGTTCACCTTTGTTTTGTGTTTGCGGATTTGGCGCTCAAGCTTATCTGTAATCAAATCGATCGCAGCGTACATATCCACATTCGTTTCCTCTGCACGTAATACCAGGTGCGGCATTGGAATCGTCACTTCTACTTTGGATGTTTTATCCTGGAAAAATTTTAAATTTACATTTACGTTTGCCTCAGGTGTTTCGGTAAAATAGCGCTCTAATTTGGAGATTTTCTTTTCAACATACTCTCTGATTGCTGGAGTTACCTCAATGTTTTCTCCACGAATGTTGTAATTCATGTAAACTCCTCCTTTTGATAAGACTATGTAATTACATTTCTATCTTACCCTATGTTATTCCTGCTAAAACAGAACACTAATTTTGTCGATTTGTTGACAAAAACAACAGATGAATAGTGACAATGTTTGGAGGGGATAAAATAGATTCATAACCGGATATAATTTCCATAAAAATGGATGGTGCCTGTCACCCATTAAGAACAAAAGGCTCAAGCGCCCTGGTTAGCCCCGACAGGCATAAGACGAATCAAGCAGGAAATCCTGATTTCTGGAGTGATTTGGCTTATGACCCCGAGGGGCTGGGTGCTGGAGCTAGATTAATACAACTTGTAGAAGTATCCACATCATTTAATTTTATAATTTCCTAGACGACAAAGAAAAACCCTGCTACGGCAGGGTCTTTGTTGTTATTTAATTTGTTCGATTGGCTGACCCTCTTCTACCTGCAGCTTATAACCGATTCCCCAAACCGTTTTAATAGAAATATGAATATTGTATTCCTTTAATTTCTTTCGAATACGGTTCAAATGTGTATCAATCATTCTATCATCGTCCAGATGCTCGTAGCTCCAAACAACTCTCAGCAGCTCTTCCCGGGTGACAACCTCGTCCTGTTTCTTTACCAGGGTCCAAAGGATAGAGAACTCCTTTTTGGTAAAATTTAATACTCTTTTGTCATAATGGACTTTAAACGTTACTTTATTCATCGTTAACAGCCCGTATTGAATTCGGTCTTCTTCCGTGACCTTCTTGGATGATGTATGTTCAAGCAGGACCTTTATCTTACATAGTAAGACTGGAAAGGTGATCGGATGGGTGATGACATCATCCGCCCCTGCTTCGTAATATTGAATAATGGCATCATCGTTTAGAGGTTTTCCAATTATTATTATAATCGAGCTCAGTTTTTGCCGCATCTGCCGGCATAACTCCAAGCTGTTAACATTTAATAAGGAATGATTAATCAGGACTATGTTGGGTTTCCATTCAATAGCAGTAATTAATCCTTGTAAACCATTACTAAACGAGTTAACCTCGAAAAGACTCTCAAAATACTGAGATATTTTATTGCTATATTGGGAATCTTCTTCTAGTATTAATAGTTTTTTTCCCATAGTACTCCCCCATACAATGCAAAAGGCCGATTTTGCCTTCCCTAAATCATACCATAATAATTGAATTTTGGAAAAATATTTTTAAGATAGTGGATAATGGCAAGCAACAAAATGGTTATTTCCAGCATCCACGAATTCAGGTGCTTCCTCTCTGCACTTCGCTTGCGCATAAGGGCATCGCGTATGGAAATAGCAGCCTGACGGCGGGTTGATTGGGCTTGGCACATCGCCTTCCAGAATAATTTTCGGCTTGTCTCTCAGTCTTGGATTTGCTATTGGATTAGCAGAAATCAAGGCCTGGGTATAAGGATGCTTAGGATCTTCAAAAAGAGTATCCGATTCAGCAAGCTCTACCATTTTCCCTAAGTACATAACTCCAACACGGTCGCTTATATGGCGGACAACATTTAATCCGTGGGAAACGAATAAATAGGTTAATCCTAAACGTTCCTGAAGCTCTTCCAAAAGGTTTACGACCTGCGATTGGATGGAAACATCTAGAGCCGATACAGGCTCGTCAAGAACAATCAATTTTGGATTTAAAGCAAGGGCACGGGCAATTCCAATACGCTGCCTTTGGCCGCCGCTGAACTCATGCGGGTAGCGTCTCATATGGAATGAGCGTAAACCAACAAGCTCAAGCAGCTCTTTAATGCGTTCTTCACGTTCTGCTGCTGAAGACATTCCATGGATTTTCAGTACCCTGGAAATCGTCTCACCGACGCTTAAACGCGGGTTCAACGACGAATATGGATCCTGGAAAATAAGCTGCATGTCCCGTCTTAGCTTTCTCACATCGTTATTATCGAGAGAAAAGATATCCTGCCCCTCAAATGTAACAGAACCGCTTGTTGCTTCCAATAAACGGAGAAGAACTCTTCCAGTAGTGGACTTTCCACAGCCGCTTTCTCCTACTAATCCAAGCGTTTCCCCTTTTAATATATCAAAGCTTACACCGTCGACGGCCTTAACGTGTCCTTGGACTCCGCCGAAGAAGCCCCCTCTTACTGGAAAGTGCATTTTAATGTTATCAACTTTTAATAGTACATCGGAATTTTCATTTATTGTCTGACTCTCTATAGAAACGCGTTCTGAAGTCCCGTTAACCATCTTTATGCCTCCCAACGATCTGTGTATTTCCAGCAACGTACAACCTCATCATCACTAAGGTTCTGTATTTCTGGCATTTCCTGATGACAAAGACTTGTCGCATACTCACATCTTGGTGCAAAACGGCATCCAGTTGGATAGGCTAATGGTGATGGTACCGTTCCTTCAATGGTATATAGCTTTTCCGTTTTCTTTTCAACTGTAGGCATTGAGCGCAATAAGCCTTCTGTATATGGATGCTTTGGATTCTCAAAAATGGAAAAAATATCATTTTGCTCGACGACCTGGCCGGCATACATAACAACTACACGATCAGCCATTTCGGCAACCACTCCCAAATCATGAGTGATCAGGACAATGGACATATTCGATTTATTTTTGAGATCCTTCATTAATTGTAAAATTTGATTTTGAATCGTTACGTCCAAAGCGGTTGTTGGCTCATCGGCAATCAAAAGCTCCGGTCGGCATGCAAGAGCAATTGCAATCATGACACGCTGTCTCATCCCACCGCTCAACTCATGCGGATATTGATTAAGGCGGCGTTCCGGTTCTGGAATTCCAACCAATTTTAAAAGATTTACCACTTCAGCCATAGCTTCTTTTTTGTTTACTTTTTGATGAAGAATAATAGATTCAGATATTTGATCGCCTACTTTATAGACTGGGTTAAGCGATGTCATCGGCTCTTGGAAAATCATTGAAATCTTATTTCCTCGGATTTGGCGCATTTCCTTATCTGACTTTGCCAACAGGCTTTCATTTTGGAATAAAATATCTCCATCCACAATTTTACCTGGAGGCATAGGAATCAACCTCATAATGGAAAGGGATGTAACACTTTTACCGCTTCCAGATTCTCCAACAATCGCAAGAGTCTCTCCCTTTTTAACATGAAAGCTTACTCCATCAATGGCAGGTACAACGCCATCCTCTGTGTAAAAATAAGTTTTTAAATCTTTTACTGAAACGACAGTGTCTTTTTCAACTGATGTTGTGACCATTGTACGAACCTCCTATTGCTTCATTCTAGGGTCTAAAGCATCTCTCAGGCCATCACCGATAAAGTTTACGGATAGAACCGTTATAATAATGAACAATCCTGGGAAGATGGCGATCCAAGGATAAAATTGAACAGTTGACAAATCCTGTGCTCCTGTCAGCATATTCCCCCAGCTCGGTGTAGGCGGCTGAATTCCAAGGCCAAGATAGCTTAATGCTGCTTCAGACAGAATAACCGCTGCAATGTCAAGAGTAGCAATAACGATAATAGGAGCGATCGCATTCGGCAGGACGTGGTAAAAAATAATATTTTTATTCTTTTCACCAGTCGCTTTTGCCGCTTCTACAAAGTCCCTTTTCTTGATCGATAAAATTTCCCCACGGACGATCCTGGCAAGACTCGTCCAGCCGAAGATACTTAGAACAAATATAGTAGACCACATCGTTGGAACGATTAAAGATGCTACAATCAATAATAAGAAGAAGGTTGGAATGGATTGAAGTGCATCAACAATCCTCATCATGATATTGTCAATGAATCCACCAAAAAAGCCGGAAATTGAACCATAGATTACTCCGATGGTTACCGAACAAATCATCGTCAGCATCGCTACTGTTAATGAAACCCTGGCACCATAAAAAGCACGCGTCATAATATCTCCACCCATGGAATCAGTACCGAATGGATACTTTTTACTCGGAGGCAGGTTTGAATCTAAAATGTCGGATACCTCAGGTTTATGCGGTGAAATCCAAGGTGCAAAAATGGCAATTAGGACGATAATCCCAAAAACGAACAATCCCGTAACAGCCAATTTGTTCTTTTTGAATCGCTTCCATGTCACAGCAAGCCTGCTTTCATACTTCAAATCTTGTTCCGGATTGTTTATTTCCACATTCTGTTGATTATTGATAACTGGATTTGGAAGACCCATTTTTTTATTCCTCCTTAAGACTTCCCATATTTAATGCGCGGATCGACGACAGCATATAAAATGTCAGCCAGCAGATTGGCGATAACGACGAGGACCGCTGCAATGAGTGTAGTTCCCATGATGACCTGGTAATCACGGATGAAAATGGCGCTGACAGAGAGTCTTCCCATTCCAGGCCAGGCAAAAATGGTTTCGATGAATAACGCACCGTTAAACAGGTTGGGCAGTTGGTTCGCGATAATGGTAATGATCGGGATAAGGCCGATTTCTTAATGCATGCTTGAAAATAACCTTTCCCTCTGAAACGCCTTTGCCCGTGCAGTTCTAACATAATCCTGTTTGATTACCTCAAGCATACTTGAACGCACAAAACGGGATTTTGTAGCAATCAATCCAAAAGCAAGTGTCGAGGCTGGCAAAATTAAATGGTGGACACGATCCCAAAGATTAAAATTATCGAATTCGGCGCTCCTCATTCCAGAAGCAGGGAACCAGCTTAGATGCAAGGAGAAAACAAGTATGACTATTAAGGCAATAAAAAAGGATGGAACCGCTATCCCCAGGAAGGCATAGCCTGTAAATATGTAATCAAATATCGAATATTGCTTAACAGCAGAATAAATACCTATTGGAATCGCAATGAGAATGGAGATAAGAATAGCAACCCCCATCAGAGTCAATGTTGCTGGTATTCTTTCTACTATTTTTTCTGTTACCGGCCGACCATCCTGGAAGGAATAACCGAGGTTTCCGTCCAGCATCAGCAGCTTGGCCCATTTGTAATATTGGACATAAATTGGCTGGTCAACACCGAGCTGTTTCTTGATATTTTCGACGTTTTGAACCTTTCCTTCCGGGTTTTGATAGACCGCAGTTGGGTCGCCAGGAGCTAAGGTCATAAGCAAGAAAGTAATAACAGATATGATGAATAATAAGGGAATTGATTGAAGAGTTCTGCGAATAATATATTTCAGCACAGGTATCCCTACTTTCCTAAGAGCGTTCTCTAAGAATTATTTATTTCATAAAAGGAAAAATTTCTTCCGGTTTCTCAATTTTTATTAGTGCTAGTAAAGTACTATCTCTAATTTTCGTTTTTTAACATATAAGCAGCCGCAGCGACATTGGTCGCAAACGGCCGCCTAGTCTAACCTTTAATTATTTACGCTTTGAAGCTACTCCCCAGTACCAATCTTGAAGATTGAAGAAAGCTGTTGACATAGAAATCTTAACGTTCTTCAAATCTTTGTCCATACCGGCATTTGATTTTGGATGGTATGTCCAGATCAATGTTTCATGGTCAGCCATGTATTTGTGCATAGCTTGGTAAATTTTGATACGCTTGCTGCGGTCTTCTTCAGACTTGTAGTCATCAAGATACTTATCAATTTGTGGATCATTGATACGGTTATTGTTATTTCCTTGTGGCGGCATTGCAGTTGAATGGAAGAATCCAGAGTGTTCAACGTTTGCGTCATATCCGCTCCATCCTAAGATAAAGCAGTCTAACTTGCCTTCTTTGTACTTGTCTAAGAAAATAGACCACTCATAGCTTCTTGGTGTTACTTTAATGCCTAATTTACCCCAGTTTTGCTGTGCAAGCAGGGCAGCTTTTTGGCGAATCGTATTTCCATTGTTATAGGCAAATTCAAGTGTTAACTGCTTGCCGTCTGGACCGATTAGCTTGCCGTCCTTTTTATGATAACCAGCTTTTTCTAAATATTCAGCAGCCTTTTTAAGATCAAATGGAAGCGGCTTTACTGATGGATTGTTTTGCGGAATCAGCGGGTGCATTGGACCGCTCGCAAGTGTTGCTTTTCCTAAGTACAATTTGGAAACCATGGACTGACGATCCAAACCGTATGCTAATCCTTTACGGAAGTTTTCATTGTTCCAAGGAGCTTTGCTTTCGTTGAATCCAACGTAGTCAAAACGTCCGATGCTGTAAGGCTGAATTTTCAGGTTCTTGTTTTTAGAAACCTGGGATAAACTTTGTGGATTCAATGCTTCAACAAAGTCAACGTCACCCTTTAACAGGTTGATTGTTTCAACGTTTGCATCAGGAAGAACTTCAGTGATTACCTGATCCATATATGGACGGCCATCCCAGTAATCCTTGTTGGCAGTTACAACAATACGCTCATCAGATTTCCACTCTTTGAACTTGAATGCACCTGTTCCGATTGGGTGGCGGTGAATATAGTTGTTAGTGTTATAGTCTTTAATACCATTTTTGAATTGGTGCTTCGGAAGGATTGCCGCATTTACAAATGTATTTGTAAGGATTAGCGGATCCTTTTCTTTCAGGATGATTTGAACTGTGTAAGTATCAACCTTTTTAACTTGTTTAATAGTTTCAAAGTCTTTTACATAGCTGTTGATTGTCTTAGGATCTGTGTACATCTGGTAAGAGAATACAACGTCATCCGCAGTCATCAATTTTCCATCATGGAACTTTACACCCTTACGAAGCTTGAATGTATAAGTCAGTTTTGATTTGTCATAAGAATAGCTTGTTGCAAGGGATGGAATCGGATTACCTTTGATATCTACTGTTAAAAGAGCATCGAAAATCATGCCTTGGATACGGCTTGATGCTGAGTCAGAAGTAGTATAAGGAATCAAACGAACTGCATCGGCAAAGGTTGTTAATACTACTTTACCGCCGACTTTTTTAGAGTCGAAGCCTGGGCGGGCTGCGTCAGCAGTCCCAGTTAGGAATGGAAGTCCTGCGAAACCGATAACGGCTGCCAATGAAGTTGCTGCTAATTTTTTCTTGAAGTTAGTCATTTTTTAAAATTCCTCCTTTTATTTTAATTTTTATTCTGCAGGTGCAGGATCTGCTGCTTTTACAGTTAAGTCAGTGATTGTTCCGTCTGCTCCAGCAATTGCAGTTCCAGTCAATACTTTGCCTGCTTTTTGAAGAGCGTCGATATCTGCAAGTTTTACATCCTTTGTAGCAGTTCCGTCTACCAGGTGAACTACTGCAGCATCATTTAGCGGCATAGACAAATCGTTGAAATCGAAATCAGCCTTGAAGCCAAATGTTACAGAAGTTCCATTTAAGCTGATCGGTCTGTCAGTAACTTTTGTGACATAAGGAGATAACATTGTGATTTCATCGGTAGCCATATTGGAATATGCAGTTCCTTCGAAAGTCACACCATTTTGACCGTAGTTAGCAAATTCTTTAAATGTGAAATCTGCATCCGGACTGCTTGGAAGTGGTGTAACAACCAGGTTAGAGTGAGTGTTGTACAAAGTTTTTCCTTTAACAAGCAGTTTTCCACTTGCATCGTATGCCATTGCACCATCAAACACTTCTAATGAAGTCGAAGAAAGGTATGCCACTTGGCCTTTGCTGTTTAATGTTACTGATACAGCAGTACCAGGTCCTACAGCACCTTTTTCAGTCTGCTGATCATCCTGGAAGATGGATGCATTTGCAGCATACTTCAGGTTATTTTCTCCAGTTGTGCTCTTCACAACAAGACCAGTTGAAGTTAACTCGGAAACTACACCTGTAATCGTAGTGTAGCTTTGTTTAGCTGTAAGGTATTTATCTACCGCTACGGCTACATCTTCCCTTGTTACTGCTGCATCAAGGTCTGTATCGATATCAAGGACACCTTTACGATCCAAATAGTATAAATAGTCAATCGGACGGTTAGACCATGTCTTTTTGAATCCTAATCCAAAAGCAAGCGCTTTTGATAATTCTGCAAATGTAACAGAACCTTTAGGCTTGAATTCACCCTTTTTGTTTAGGCTCAGCAAACCGCCGCGTACTGCTCTTACTGCTGCCTTGTTTTTGCCTTTGCTTGTATCAAGATCTTTAATCTTTAATACTGAAGAAGACCCGATAGTAGTGATACGGCATGCAATCTCAGCAAACTCTAAACGAGTCAGATTGCTGTCTGGGTTGAAGTTTGCACCCTTATTAGCTATGTATCCCAAAGACACTAGTTTAGTGATCGAGATCTCGCTGTCCAAGCCTGATACATCATCAAAGCTTGCTGCAAATACCGAAAGACTGCTAAAAGTAAGAGTTGTTGCAAGAGCACCTGAAACTGCTAATTTACGCCAGTTATACATCCATTTTGCCTCCTAAAAATATTTTTAAAAACGAAGATCTAAAATAAGATACCTCCCTTTTTTGAAAACTTGTAAAGATGTTAGAAAATTACGATATGTCTAAATACATTTATATCACAAAAGTCATAGGAAAAATTTAACCGAAAATTAACATAAAAATAACAAATAGAAAACCATTTCGGGTTCCGAAAAATTAGTAGAATAGGACTATTTCTTTTGAATTTTCTGAAATGTTATAGCGTTTAATTGATATATTCTAAAAAATAAACCTTTAGAATGTTGCGAAAGTTTAAAGAAAAGTTAAATAAATTCTAACGACAGTCTTATTCGTTCGAAATATTCCGAATAATAAAAGACGAAAAGCTATCGTTCTCTTTTCTATTTAAGTTAGAAGAAAGCTATTTTCAGCCTGTAAATAATGGTTCTTTTTTCCTTTTACTTCTATGTTTATGTAAAAAATTGAATGGGATAGTTTCCTCAAAAGAGAGTGCTTCTCTTTAGAATCTTTAATAATTGGCAAGATTTGGAGAAGAATAGCTGCCGGAGAGATTACTTAAGGAATGAAAAAAACCGCCTAATTTAAAAGGCGGTTTTCAAAAATGCAGTATTATTTTTTCCTATCATAAAACATCCCGTCTGTTGCGAGGCTTTGATACGGGTTCGCATACTTGTTGGTGGATTCCTTTTTCAAACTTAAGGATTTAATATCCCGTTGAATCAGCAGCTTTTCAGCAGATAATAAACCTGTTAACACCTTATTCAAATCGATCAGCTGTGCTCCAAGCTCATTCTCTTTTTCTGAAAATGGCGGCAGTAAATCTCTCATTAAATTCTCACGAAATTCTAATGAGTCCTCTATTACCCTAATTTTTTCATCACGGGATAATTCATCCCCGCTTTCGAGAATCTCAATTAGCTTAATTGTACTCTCATAAATTTCTTTAACCTTGCTCACTATGCCTGGCCGCCCTGGGCAAACTGCTTTTGGCGGTTCAGCTGGATAACCTGCTTCCAGGTGTCACGGAATTCCGTAACATAGCCTTCCACTTCATCCAGAATGGCACTATCATTCTTGATATTGGCCTCAATCAGTCTGCGATTGATATAGTCATAAAGCGCCATCATGTTTTTTGAAACTTCAAGGTCCATATTTAACGTAACCATAAGCTCCTGGATAATTTTCTGCGCCTTTTGGATATTAGTATTCTTCACTTCGATATTCTTTTCAACCATGCCTGCTTTCGCCATGTGAATAAACTTCAGGCACCCGTTATAGAGCATTAACGTTAGCTCACCCGGCGAAGCCGTGTTAACGGAGTTTTGCTGGTATGATTGATAGGGATTTTGAACAGCCATTTATGACACTCCTTTAAAAATTACTGGCCGCCGGCGAAATGCTGCTGCATATATGATGCTTGCGAATTAGCCTTTTGCATCGCTTGTTCCATTGCAGTGAACTGGCGGTAATATCGATCTTCAACCTGCTTCATGCGGCCATCAAAGCTGGTGATCTGGGTTCCAAGGGAATCCAGCTTTAAGCCAATCGCAAATTGTTTGTTGGTCGAAAAAGTATTCCCTGCTTTTTGTTTCAAGCTATCCATCGTGTCAGTGACATTATCATAAAGACGCTGGATCACGCCCTGGTCTGAACTCGTTGTACCTGATCCACGGAACAAATTCTCCACAGACGTTGGATCAGCCTGAATCGCCGCCTTCAGTTTGGCTTCATCAATCTGAAGCTTACCGCCTTCAAGATAATTCGCCGAAGTGGTAATGCCCACTTTGGCAAGCTGATTGTATGCCGCATTTACCTGCGAATTATTTACAGGGGCGTAAAAGCTGCTCCGCATTTGATTAAGAACCCCATTTAAAATCGGATCCTGGCGGATAAGCCCACTCTTTGCCTTTGCTTCCCATTGCTCCTGCTGCTTATCGGACAGCGTCAGCTTCTGATCATCCGTAAGGGGCGGATAATCACGGAAATAATCCTCAGACGTCTTTTTCTGGACCGTATCGATTAATGTATTGTACTTATCGATGAAGCCCTTGATATTGTCGAAAACAGAATTGGTATCGTTATTAATCGTGACATTGACCGGAGCAGCAAATGTTTGCTTTAGAGTAAACGTGACCCCGTTCATGTCGAAGGTGTTGGTGTGCCGCTGTGTAGTAAGGCCATTTACGGTGAACATCGCGTCTTGGCCGCCTGATTCGACTGCTGCCCCGCCGTTCTTAACGGTTTTAAATTTTAGCACATCATCTATAAAACTGCCGCTTGTAAGGATTTCTGAGTCCGCAGAAGTCATAGGGTTTGTTGCAGCAGCGGGATCCTTACCATTAAAATTACCGGTTTCTTTCCGGGTCAATGTCATTTGATCGGAAAAAGAATCGTAGAACATGGTTACTCCAGTGTCTGACGCATTCACCTTTGAAATTACCTGGCTCAGGGTATCTGTTCCCTTAAAAGTAATATTTTGTTTTACAAATCCTGTTGAGGTATATGAACCTACTGAAAATGTTGAATAATTCACGGCCCCAGTGCTTGCGTTGTTCGTGAAATAATCCATTTGAATTTTACTTCCTGCAGCGATATCTGCACCAAACGTCATAGCCCCGCTACTGTTCACGTATACCTGGTTTGGTTTTAATCCAGTTGCTGAGCTTGTTACTACTTCATAATTCTTATTATTAACCGCTACAGTTACTGATGCTAAATCCAAGGTGCCATCTAATGGAGTTGGCAGGGCAATCGGTGTTCCTGCAGTTGTTGCTGATGCAGTGATTGATTGAGAAAAGGCTGTTCCTGACTTCCAACCAAAGTTTAAACTGGTACTATTAAAGGCAGCTTCATTTCCAAATAACTGGCTATTAAGATCGACCTTTTTGGTTGGATCGGCAGATATCGGCCCACCATTTTTCAAAGTGGCGGCAGTTGCAAGCTGTGTCACATTTGAAACGGAATAAGACCCCTGTGAAGCCGCGCTGCTTGCCGTAGCAGTAACCTGCGCTTCATTTGTAGAAGCGGTGGTTCTCGCACGGTACCTCGTGGTCATTTTCATGCCGGTTAATTCAGTTCTGAAGTTTAGTAGAAGCGTATTCATTGAACGGTAGTCATCACGCTGCCATTCGAGAACCTGCTTTTTCTGCTTTAGCTTATCCAGAGGCATTCGTTCTGCCTTCATCAGGTCGCCGACCATTTTATCGATGTCCATGCCGCTGGCAATGCCGCTTATGCGCATAGTCGTCATCTACTTCACCCCTTAAATCTTTTTATCTACGAGCAGGCCAAGATGCTCTGCCATCATCGCATACGTATCCAATAATTTTTTTGACGGGATTTCCTTAATTACTTCATTTGTATTGTCATCCACAACGGTTACGTAATACTCATTCAGCTTTTCATGAAATTTAAATTTAATAGAAGTATGAGCAGGGTTCAAAAATTCATTTAACCCCTTCACAACCTCTTCTACTTTTTCTTTCTTTTTCTCATCATTTTCGTGTGGAACCTTATTATCAAATGATTGTGGCGAAGGTATCTTTTCCTCTTTGTTCTGTTGTAATTTTACCCCTTCATTATCTGCTGTTCTTGGTTGTGTGGGGACGTTCGTCGCTGTAAGGCGTTCGATCATCCTAATCTCCCCTTGTTAGATATCTCTATTATAATATCGGTTTGGTTTGGTAAAACTTTAGTTTTAATAGAGTGGGATTTTGTTAGTAAATAAAAATCCAGGCGGCTGCCTGGATTAGGTATTTTAGAGAAGTGGCTTTCGGTTAGCCGCTAAATTTGGTAGTCCACCCCTCGTTCCGTACCTGTTATCATTCAATTTTATAAAAATACCCGTTTTTGTTACACGGATCCTACTTAAAAAGCTAGACGATAGCCTGCATCCGGTATTTTAAAGAGAGAATTTCCGATTTACCCGTCAAATTTATGATTTTACCCGTCGTTCCGGCCAATTTACCCGTCTGATTCGAATACTTACCCGTCAATTCTTCAAAAATACCCGTATTTGCTTCTCAGGTTCCATTTAAAAGCCAGGCTGACGCTGGCTAGGTATTTTAAAAAGGGACTTTTCGGTTTACCGACCGGATTCGTTAAAATACCAACCAGTGACCTCCATTTACAGACCACTTTTATTAAAATACCGACCTGCAACATGTTCATATCCCCCAATCCATCTTCACCTTACCTCTCTCCACAGAAATCCCCATATAAAAAACCACAGCAATCAACTGTGGTCTTCATTACGTATAAATATTTATCAGCATTCCTTTAATTTCCCCGACCATACCGAGAAGATCGAGGCCTTTGTGTTCTTTATCCAACACCGCATTGGTTAAATCGATCAGCTTTTTGTCGACTTCTTTAACCAGTTTATATATTTTTGAGGATCCGCGATGACTGAAGCCGCGCTGTTCCTTAAGCTCGAGGCCATTTTTAACCGCGTCATCCATGAAATCTTTAACCAGCTTTTTATATTTGCGCAGGTTATCTACCGTTCTTGAGTCTGCCAGCTTTTCGCCGACACTTTCAATTTCCTGCATTTTTTTATTAAGACGCTCAAAGGTAACATCGGTGCGCTTCGTATCCATAATTGAATTGAAAGAAATGGAATCCTTCGCTGTTTCCTCTTTAAAAGCTACCTTAGCTGCTGATGTTTTGTTAACGCGTTGTACTTCCATTACTTCACACCTTTTCCTCGTTTACTCTTTAAAACTATTATAATGCTTTTTATGAGTCCTTTTCTACTTACAATTTTGAACAAAGTTATAGAAAAAGGAGAGGTCACCCTCTCCCATAAAATTACTTCAATAATTGAAGAACGCCCTGAGGCATTTGGTTTGCCTGTGAAAGCATGGCCTGTGATGCCTGGTTCAAAATATTGTTCTTTGTGAAGTTAGACATTTCAAGTGCCATGTCAAGGTCACGAACACGTGATTCAGAGGATGTTACATTTTCACCCATCGTTTTCAAGTTGCTTACTGTGTATTCTAAACGATTTTGGATCGCACCAAGGCGTGCGCGTTCTGATGAAACTCTTTGAATGGCATCATCATACAGAGTGATCGCTGCCTGTGCTTTTTCATTGCTCGTCACATCAATTGCATACTCCGGCGTATTGGCAGAGGTTCCATTATCCGCACCTGGAATCGCAGTATACCAAACCTTTTGTGTCTTTCCATTCAGAAGGGTCGTATTTTGCTCAGTATCCCCGCCTTTGTCGGAGCTGATTTGCAATGCTTTTGAGCGCATATCATTAATCTCTAATGTTACCGTTTGACCAGCATTCGCACCGATTTGCATATGGAGGGAATTATCCTGGCCAGTACCTGATTCCTTTATATCAAAAGAGAATGAGCCCTCTTTTACAGAAGCACTATTTAAAATTAGCCCTTCAAATCCATCAAAAAGGCCAACTCCTCCAGCTGAATTTGCTGGAAGTGCAACCGGTGCCTGATTATCCATGCTGATTTGGTATGCAAATGCATCAGCCGGATCAGTAGTTGAGAAGGTGATCGCTTCTCCGTCAGCCATCGAACCAGCTGACTTGATATTAAATTGAAGGCCAAATTGATCGAAAGGCTGGCCTGCATCGAATTGAGCTGTCTTTCCGCTTGTGCTTGTTAATGTAAATTGATCAGCAATAGCCGCATTGACCGTAAAATCGAACTGACCTTCCGTAAGGTTTGGTGTATCGAACTTCATGCCGCCATATCCAGCAAAGCTGCTTGTACCTGTAGTAGAAACTGGATTCCCAGAACCAAGCACGTTCGAAGCGATGGTTTGCTGCGTCCCATCAACGTCCATAATGAAGTCATAGGTTTGATCAGCTTTTGTCGTCTTGAAGGTAACAGAATCACCTGCTGCCATCGATAAACCATTTGTATCAAAGCGTACTCCGTGGCTGCTGAAAGGAGCGTTATCCGCAACTGAATCAGAAATAGTCAATGGATTGCCATTTTTATCTGTACCAGTAAAATCAACCTGCCAGCCTGAAGCATTTTTAGTAATCGTCCAGTCACCTGTTCCGACATTTGTATCAACAGTTACTGGGTTCGTAAAATTCGGGTTCGTTCCGAATCCATTCTGTTTTGTCGAAATGGAACCTGCTGCAGTGCCAAGTGTAAATTCCATCTTGTCCCCAACAGTAAAACCAGACGCATCATTTAAAGTAAACTGCAAGCCGTGATCGTTATATGCTGAACCTACTGTGTAAGTATCATTAAACGTATTAGGGTTGTTGTTGATTTTAAAGGTTCCTGGACCTGTCATTTGAAGTGTGACAGTATCACCGTTTTGAACGGCAGGTGTGCCATTAGCAACGCCAAACGCAATATTATCATTTGCGAAAGATGCTGATCCAGAGCTTGTAATCGTTAAAGCATCACTAGTAGATAAATCAATATCATATGTAGAAACGCCGCCTGGGAAACTTGACCCTTTTGCTTGTGCTGTAAGTGTAACATGGTGATCTCCTGCAGACACATTTGCATCCGTAGGAATGCTTGCCGTAATTCCGGTTGCAGAATCTACAAGAGTAGAAGTACCATCGGAGAATGATGGGCCTTGTCCTTTATCAAGTGTTAAAGTCCAGTCATCCGCTTGAACGGCTGAAGTTACACCAATTTCCCCGTCAGCCGCATCACCATAAGCGCCAAATAGTTCTGTATGTGCTTGATCATTGATATTGTCAGGGTTTGCTTTTCCAGCAGCTGACTTTGTAACGGTCATCTTATGGGTTCCAACAGTAAGAACTTCACTGTTGTCAATCGCTAGATTTAAACCTGTTGTTGTGTCAGCAAGAGTAGGTGTACCGTTTCCAAAGGACTTGCTGCTCGCCTTAAAGGTATTCAGTCTGCTTCCATCCAGCAATTTACCCGTGTTGAATTCAGTTGAATTGCCAATCCGGTTTACTTCGGATGTCAGCTGGTTGATTTCCTTTTGAATTTCCAGGCGGTCGGAATCCGTATTGGAATCGTTTGAAGCCTGAACAGCCAATTCACGCATACGCTGCAGGATTTCGTGTGTAGACGAAAGGGCACCTTCAGCAGTCTGTACAACAGAAATTCCGTCTAAAGCGTTCCGCTGTGCCATATCAAGACCGCGGATTTGGGATCTCATTTTTTCAGAGATGGCAAGGCCGGCAGCATCATCGGACGCACGGTTGATTCTTAGGCCTGAAGATAATTTTTCAAGGCTTTTTGAGGTATTTTCATTGTTTACCGCGAAATTGCGGTATGCATTTAATGCGGAAATATTATGATTTATACGCATATTGGGTCTCCTTACTATCTATCAAATTGGATTTAATATTATGATCTCATGATGCTATTTTCATAGGCAGAGACTCGTTTTGAAAGTGTAGATTGGACAGGCGATTTCTTCTTCATTGCCTCATTCCAAGCGATCGCAATCGGCTGGATGATCTTCAATGCATTGATTAAAATCTCATTGTCTTTAAGGATGTTCGCCTCAATGAGCATATTCGCCATATAGTTATATAGGGTATCCAATTGTTCAGCAATGGGCCAGCCTCATATTTAAGTCCGACACCCAATCGATGAAGAATATCATTCGCATTTTGGATTTTTACATTTGCCTGCAGATAATTCTTCGCATCAATTAACTCAATGGATTCTTCTAGATTTGAAATAATTCCTTCATATAAAATAGCCGTTATCTCCTGAGGGCTCTTTTTATATAAAATTTCCTTTGTCAGGACTTCCATCGGTGTACCTCCATTTAGTCATCACTAAATCTATTATCGGCCGATTATCGACAAAATTTAATAGTTTTCGTCTAATTTTTCCAGCAAAATGAATACCTCGGCAATCACTTCATACAATTGCGGAGGTACGGTTTCGCCTAAATCAATTTGAAGGAGATTCTGAATGAGCGTTGAATCCTCCTGAAGATGGATATTGTTTTGCTTTGCAGCCTCGATAATCTTCTGGGCAACAAGCGCTGTCCCCTGCGCAACAACGACAGGTGCGCCACCTTTTTCCTCATCATATTTAATGACGGCAGCAGAAGGGCCATTTAGGTGTTTTCGGTTCTTCATATTAAAATATTGGCCGGTCATATTGTAAAATCATATCCCTTCTCTGTATAGACCGGTGTAAAGCCAGCCGGTTTTTCAGCTTCCAGTTTGGCGTTTTCTTTGCTATCTGCAAAAGGCTTGAATTGTATCGCTCCGACATTATAGCCGATTCCCTGCAGGCGCTCTTTAGCCTCATCTGCCAGCGGCTCAACTGCATCCTTAATGTTCTCTCTGTTATTTTTAAAGGTAATCGATAAATTGCGATTTACCGCTGAAATGCTAATTCCAATCTCACCGAGCTTTTTCGTCTCCAGCACAAAATACAAGCTGCAGTTTTCCCAATCAATCTTTTCGCCCTTTTTCTGTGAATTCACATAGATTTTCACATTTTCAGCTTGCTTGTCTAATAATAGTGGCATCTGCAAAAACATATTTTGCAGTCCGGATGCATCCTGTTTATTTAACAGCTGCTGTCCGGTAATATTGGCGAGGGCTGGTCCACCGGAAGCTTCGACTGGCTATCCGTTTCAATCATCTTCATTAAGATGGACTTTAAATTAGCTGGCATTTCCTGCTTGTCTATAATGGCATTCGCTGAATCCGTCTCGTGCGTGAATCCCATCTTTTTAATGGTTTCAAAAATATGCCTTGCACCAGACTCTTGATCAGGTAATGGACGGAGTGCTTTTTCAAGCATTGCTTTAGGGGAAAGTTCATCTTCTGATTTGAACGATAGAAGATTTTCCTCTGATACAAAATGCTTTACTCTCGTGTCGGATGGCTTAAAAATGAGCTTGTCCAGCACACCCTTTACTTCTTTTACAATTTGATTCGCTTCAGTGATATTTCCTTTAGTTAAAAGATTTTTTGCCTCGGCAAGCTTCGAGCTCGCAGTCAACATTTTTTTCTCTGTTGTCATGTCCGTATACAGCATAAAATTGCCCTTTAAAATGGCGTTATCCAATTTACTAATGATCGCTTCAAGCATTTGCTTTGCAGGTACAAGGCTTCCTGGCTTATTTGCCTCCATTAATCTGGAGGCTGAATCCAAGTTCCTGCTCATTTCCTGCCTCATTTTTTTAAAATCAATGGCCATTTGCGAGAGCTTTTTGGTAATCTCAGTGACTAAAAGATTTTGAGAATGAAGATGCAGCGTCTGGACCGCTTCATTGATTAAGTACTGCTCCGCTTTTGTCAGTGTCGGTTCGTCGTTTGCTTTTTTGAGCTGAGGATAAGCCTCCTCCAGCTTGCTGATGCTATTGGCCAATTCCTTCCGTGCAGCCAATTCCCTGCCCTGTCCTGTTAACTGAACAGCTTTTTCAAATGCTTCCTTTAATCCAGTCAAATCGATAGCTGCTTCTGAATTGCCTTCGAGCAGGGGCTGAATTCCTTTAAGGACGTTTTCCATTGATGGCTCTTTTTGAATGAGCTTCATCGCGCCTTTAATCGCCCGGAACGGATCCCCAGTTTCAGAATCTGCCATGGAAGCAGTGAGGCCTTGAGCTTCAGGAAACACCGATTCGGCCAGCTCCTTCAGCCATTAATCCCTGCAGTGCAGATAAGAGCTTCATTGTTCCAATCTTCTCAAGCTTCTGCGCTTCCTCAGCAATTCGTCCCTTGCCAGCCTGTGTGATTTGCAATGCTTTTTTTATAGCCTCAATGGCTTCTTTGTCTGATGATGGATTTAAAAGGGAAAGGACTTTCTCAGCGGCAGCTTCCGGTTTTCCGCCGTTTTTAATTTTGGCGATTGCATCCTCGATGACTGCTTTTAAATCCGGCTTCGTCCTTGTCTGCGACGGATTTACCCTTGCTTCAACAGGTTTGATCTCAAGCGGACCGTCAAACAGCTTCGACAATGTTTCGGTTAACGCCTCTCCATGCAGAGCTGTATTGATTGCTTGCAATTGCACCTTGGTAAACTCTATATTTTTTTGCTGCATAACTTCTATCGTATCGAGCTTGTCCACTATCGTGCCAGAACCGTTTTGTAAAAAGTCCTGTAAGGTGGCAATCGTATCCTTTGTGACACTTCCCCCTTTTGAAACGATTAGTCGGACGGCTTCTTTTAGTTCAGGTTGTGCTATGGAGTCAAAGCCAGCTTTTTGCAGGATATTATCGATTGTTTTGCCTGGTGCTGCCGGGCTTGCCTGATTTGTGACCGGTTTTACGGTCAGCTGTCCATTCTCGCCTTGCTGGGTAACCTTGACCAATACACGGTCATCTGTTGGAATTGGTCCATCAAACTTAACCTTAAAGTCCTGGCCTTTGATGGTAACCTGTGCCTCATTATTCTCAGACCTCTCCTTAATCACAATCGAGCTGACGTCGCCAATTTTAATAGAAGAAACTGAGTTGTCCTTTACCATAACCGCAGTTTGCGGCATAACACTCCGGCTAATATCCATATCCAACACTCTCCGTACCATTTGTCTACTATTTGTATCGGCAACTTCATCGGAATTTCAAATGAGAAATAATACCTAATAAAGTGACAGAAATCATCCAGTTTATTGCCAAACTCTTACTTTTTTCTGATAGAATGGAATAATGAAGAAAAATGTCGATTCACGGTACGGAGGAAGAAATGTTTATACGCAATAATATACCTGCTCTAAGAACACTCAACGAATCTATCAAAAATCAGAAAAAGAGCAAGCAGGCTTCTGAACATTTATCCAGCGGCCTAAGGATTAATCAGGCGGCTGATGATGCAGCGGGACTTGCTATTAGTGAAGGAATGCGGGCACAGATTCGAGGTTTAATGCAAGCCGGCCGCAATGCAAAAGATGCCCAATCAATGGTTTACACAACTGATACTGTCCTGGGTGACATGACGGATTCGATACAGCGGATGAGAGAATTAACGATCCAATCCCTATCGGACACAGTTACAGACGAGGACAGAATGCAAATCCAGAAAGAGTTCCGCCAAATACAAGAAACGATTACAGGAATGGCAGACCAGACAGCATGGAATACCAAACCTGTTGTGGAATCCCACTTCCCGTCATATGCCCAATTAGAAGGAAATCGTGTGATTAAAGATCCTATAAAGATAATCGACGGCTACAACAATGATTTGGAAATCGTGGTAGATGGTACATCAAAAAGGGTGAATATCCCTGCCGGAGTTTATTCATTAGAAGAAATTTCAGACACGATGGACGATCAATTAGTAGGGTTTACGCCGGAGATTATCGTGGATGTTACAGAAGACAATACCTTGACCCTGCAGACAGAAGGCGCTTCCTCCATCGATTTTATCCGTGGCGGCGCTTCGTCTTTATTTTACGAATATACACTTGGGACTCCGCCAGGCATGATTATTGGGACAACCAACTTTCCTGCCGGCTCAAAATTAACGATTCAGCAAAATAAAAATGACAAGCTGACCTTTTTTGCAGGCTCCAATAAACAATACGAAATACTTTTCCCGCCAGGATCCTATGATAAGGACCATATTATTGACTATGTTAATCAGCAGCTTACTGCAAAGGGAGAAAATAATGTAAAAGCGATTCCTTATGGTACAGGAAACATCGCCATTACCTCCGACAAATATGTCATTACAGGCTTAAGCGGAAATATGATCGAGATTGATGGGATCACTTCTGTCATTTACGATATCGCAAAGCAGGGAAATGTATATAAAACACACGGATATTACTACGGTGATGCCAATATTTCCAATGGCGTCCCAATTAAACGCGGGCAGAATGATACATTGAATATTCAAGTGAATAACGGATACTATCAAACCATTAATCTCCTGAAAACGGGAGAAAATGAAATCACGCTTGGTCCTGATGAACTTTTAAAAAGGCTCAACAGCCAATTTGATTCCAAGGGGATGAACCTTACCGCTTCAAATAATTCGGGTACTTTAAGAATTGACAACAATCTTTTCGGTTCCATTAGCAAAATAAATGTCAGCACGGCTTCACCGGCGTATGACACATTATTTAAAGAGGTATCGACTTATTATTACACCCCTTATATTTATAACGGCCAAACAACAACTGCACAAGTACAGGGATCCTACGGTATTGGCGATCCTACCGTTATTAACAGTGGAAATAATAAGTTAACGATGACGGTCGACGGCACGACTAAAACTCTTTTACTAGAAGAAAAATCGTATACAAAGCCCGAGCTGGAAGCGGAAATGAATCAAAAGCTCACTGATGCCGGTTTTAATGTAAAAGCATCATTACAGGATGGCTCAAACGGAAAATCAGCACTTTCAATTAGGTACATTGAAGATGGAAAGGGCTCCATCTCTATAAATAACACGGTGCAATCCACTGCCTATCAAACTCTTTTTGGCGGCACAATGGTGAATCCTCCTTATTTGACAAGCGGGACCACCGGCGCACCGCAATATCCGCCTGAAGGAGAAGCAGGAGACCCGATTATCCCTACTACACCTGCCACAGCGCAGGGAAGAGTCGATTTATCATCAGGAATAACCTTAACGGACGATAATAATAGTTTGTCCTTCACTTTAAACGGCGCCACAAGTACGGTTAAGCTGGCAAATGGCTTTTATACTGCCCAGAAGCTCGTTACTGAATTAAATAATCAGCTTGACCCTAATCTTGTTAAAGCTTCTTTAACATCGGACCAGCGTTATCTGATGCTAACCACTATAAACGAAGGCAGCGGCCAGTCGTTTCAGAGTGCAAGCGGTGTCGGAATGGAAACGACATCCATTAGTACTCCCTCCAGCTTAAACTCGAGTGGAAGCAAAACTGTTACATCTGTAACCGGCCAAACGCCAATCCCATCACCATATACGATCGATGGGACAAATAATCAATTGTCCTTCAATTATTTTCATGAAGGGACAACCAGTAAAATCGATGTAACGCTTGATGACGGAATATATGGCGGGATTGCGGCTGTCACCGATGAACTAAACGAAAAGCTGACAGAAGCATTTCAGAAGCTTGGCTTTACTGATCCCGGGCTTCCAGAGGTATATGCAACTCCTAATAATCAGCAGATTGAGCTAAGGACAAAGGAAGCAGGCAGTGATTATTCATTTTCTAATTTAACTGGAAGCTTTTATAAACAGGCGATGCAAAAATATACGTACATCCGTAACGGAGGCGGTTCATCTGGCTATACTTACAACAATACACCTGCTTTCATAGTGGGAAGGGAAACGATAACGGATAAAAATATCGTCATTAATCCAAACGTTAACGACCGGCTGACGTTTGATTTTTATAAAAATGGCACACAAGCCACGTTTCAATTAACGCTTGCACCCGGAGCCTATAATGCCGGCAGTTTAGTCAATGAACTTAATAATCAGCTGAAAAATGAACTGAAGAAACAAGGTTTTCCGGAAGATACGTTAGCCATGCAAATTGGCGGGATTGAAAGTGGAACAAATGTAGATGATGCAGGGAAACTCGTAATCAAATACCAAACTGTTGAGGATGGCCGGAATGATACAGGTACATACCGGATTGACGGGGTTCGCGGGAACGCAGCCTATACCTTTTTCTACCGGGCACAGGGTGATCCTGCTCCCTCCTTCACCATCGGTGCGGTCAATTTGAACCCAGGCGGCGCCACTATTGAAGAAGACAAAAATGATACCTTCATCGTGGATGTTGATGGCGAAAGTAAAACCATGAAACTGCCAGCAGGAAAATATCCAGCGGACCAATTGCTGGCAACACTGAACAACCAGCTGGCTACTGCTAAATCAGGGCTGATCGCTTCCTATTACGAAGGGAAGCTAAAGCTGAGCACTCAAGAGGTAGGCCAGATCACCATTGATTCCGTTCGAGGGAACGCAAGGGATACACTATTTTATAAAACTGAATCAAGAAAAGATGATCCTGAAAATACGATTCAGGTCGGAGCAAATTCAGGACAAACTCTTACGATTGATAAAAGCAGGGTAAACGATAAATTGCTAAGGATCAACACGATCATGATCCATACCTCAAAAAGCGCAACCAAAGCGCTATCAAGGCTGGATACAGCTTTAACATCTATACTAAATGAAAGAACAAAGGTTGGAGCATATGAGAATCGCCTCGATACAATCATTAAAGCAAATGACCAGTACGAGGAAAACATCGTTTCAGCCGAGTCACGAATACGCGATGCCGATTTAGCAAAGGAAATGATGGAAAAAGCCAAAAGCGATTTATTGGAACAAGTCAACCAATCCATCATGGGACAGGCAAATTCCTTACCGAAAAATGTACTTGAGTTGTTAAAGTGACACTTACCATAAAAATAACCCTCTCCGTAAGTTGGAGAGGGTTATTTCTTATTCTTTCACTGTTACTGTTGTATGGCCGATCACTAAGTAACCATTCAAATAGCAGCGGAACTCTAATGCCTGTTGCCCTGTTTTCCAGGTGAAACTTGAACGTTCAAATTTAAACTGCCCCTGTTTGACTTGATTGTAATAGCCATTATTGCTATTCAATGCTTTTACGCCATTTAATTGCGCTGTGTTTAAATCGAATCCGCTAACCGCAAATCCATCTGGTGTGCTTGCGCGAAGTGTGAACACTCCATTATTCCCTTTGATCACATTTGGGGTTACCTCAATGGATGCTGGGATATAAACTGTAAATTGTTTTTTAAATACCTGAGTGTTCCCAGCCGCATCCGTTGCAAAAATGGTAAGTGTGTAAACACCTGGTTTATCCAAGGTAATCTGGTTTAGCCTATTTACAGCTTTACCAATTGTCTCGTTAGGCGTAGTTAAAAATACTTCTTCCTTCGAAACGCCTGATAATAAATCATTTGTATCATAAGTTAATTTTAACGTGCTGCCCAATTCGTATAAGTCATTGAAATATGACTTAATAACTGGTGCTGTTTTATCGATTTTTACTTCGATGTTTTTTGTTTCTTCTTTATTGCCAGCTTGGTCTACTGTGTAGAAGGAAACTTGGTTGATGCCTTCTTTCCCAATAGTGAACGAGGTACCTTCTACAAACACTGAGCCGTTGATAGAGTAATAGGTTTTAGCTACACCACTTTGGCTGTCAGATGCTGATAGGTTTACCTGCACAACTTCGTTCACCCATGCTGCAGGTGCGTCTGATTTTGTTTCTGGAGCTGTTTTATCGATTTTCACTTCAATTGTTTCGGCTTCTTCTTTATTGCCAGCCTGGTCTACTGAATAGAAGGAAATCTGGTTGTTGCCTTCTTGGGCAACTGTGAAGGATGTACCTTCTGTGTATTCTGAGCCGTTGATAGAATAATACGTTTTAGCCACGCCACTCTGGCTGTCAGATGCTGATAGATTTACTGCTACATCTTTGTTCACCCATGTAGCAGGCGCGTCCGCTTTTGTTTCAGGTGCTGTTTTATCGATTTTTATTTCGATTGTTTTAGCTGCTTCTTTATTTCCTGCCTGGTCTAGTGAATAGAAGGAAACTGGGTTGATGCCTTCTTTCCCAATAGTGAACGAAGTACCTTCTACAAACACTGAGCCATTGATAGAGTAATAAGTTTTAGCTACACCACTTTGGCTGTCAGTTGCTGATAGATTTACCTGCACATCTTCTTTCACCCATGCAGCAGGTGCGTCCGCTTTTGTTTCAGGTGCTGTTTTATCGATTTTCACTTCAATTGTTTTAGCTGCTTCTTTATTTCCTGCTTGGTCTAGTGAGTAGAAGGAAACTTGGTTGATGCCTTCTTGGTCTAATGTGAACGATGTACCTTCTGTGTATTCTGAGCCGTTGATGGAGTAATACGTTCTGGCTACTCCACTCTCGCTGTCAGACGCTGATAGAATTACCTGCACATCTTCGTTCACCCATCCTGAAGGTCCGTCCGCTTTTGTTACTGGTGCTGTTTTATCAATTTTTACATTGATCGATTTAGCATCTTCCTTATTTCCTGCCTGGTCTACAGAGTAGAAAGAAACTTTGTTTACACCTTCTTGGTCTACTGTGAAAGATGTACCTTCGACATAGTCTGAGCCGTTGATTGAGTAATAAGTTTTAGCTACTCCGCTCTCATTGTCAGTAGCTGATAGATTTACCAGCACATCTTCTTTCACCCATGATGTTGGTGCGTCTGATTTTGTTTCTGGAGCTGTTTTATCGATTTTCACTTCGATTGTTTTGGCTTCTTCTTTATTGCCTGCCTTGTCTACTGAGTAGAAGGAAACCTGGTTGATGCCTTCTTGATCTAATGTGAATGATGTACCTTCTGAGTATTCTGTGCCGTTGATGGAGTAATACGTTCTGGCTACTCCACTCTCGCTGTCAGATGCTGATAGATTTACGTGCACATCTTCGTTCACCCATGCTGAAGGTGCGTCCGCTTTTGTTACTGGTGCTGTTTTATCAATTTTTACATTGATCGATTTAGCATCTTCCTTATTTCCTGCCTGATCCACTGAATAGAAGGAAACCTGGTTGATGCCTTCCTTGTCTACTGTGAAGATTGTACCCTCTACAAAATCAGAGCCATTAATTGAATAGTAGGTTGTAGCAACGCCGCTAGAAGTATCCGCCGCAGTTAGTTCTCCAGTAAAAGATTGGATAAAGCTGCCTGGCAACTCCTTCACACTTGTTATCGGTGCGGTTTTATCAATCATTACATTAACGGTTTTCACAACTTCAGTATTTCCGACTTTATCAACAGAATAGAAGGAGAGTTTATTGATGCCTTCTTTTTCAACTGTGATGGAAGTACCTTCGACAAACGGCGCATCATTCAATGAATAATAGGTTTTTGCAACACCTGTATCATTGTCCGTTGCACTAAGAGTTACTGTCTGGCTGTTTTTGCTCCAACTGGATGCAGCATTTGACGTCGTAACAGGTGCCTGTGTATCCGTGATTAACTTCGCAAGAACAGTATTGGACGGTGCAGATTCACCGAATGAATTACTGTAGGAAGTCACATAATACTCATGATTTTTATAAGAAAGATTTGTTAATGTGTAAGATAAATTGTTTACGTTCTTTGCCACTAATACAGGTGCACCGTCTACCAATTCATATACATTATAATTATTGGCATAGGTAACGAAGCCCCATGTTACTGTAGCGCTCGACGGCAATGACACTTTAACAGTTGCAGTTGGCGGTTGCATTACCGGATAAACAATGTTTTCTGCTGCAGTATTTGATAATGCTGACTCGCCAAAACGAGTATTGTACGCCGTTACTTGATAGGAATGCGTTTCTTCGGTTAAGTTATAAATTTTATAAGTTAAAGCAGTTCCCTTATAAACTAAAACTTTGGAGTCGCCTTTTAACTCGTAAACTCGGTATTCGTTTGCCCATGTAACTGAATTCCATGTAAGGGTTACATTGTTGGCATTAACAATCGTCCCCTGAAGCACAGGCGGCTGAACGACTGGCCAGGTTAAATTGAAATTAATAAAGCTTCCTTCCAGTGATTCGCCAAAACGGTCACTATAGGAATGAACCACATAGCTGTAATCACCTTCTGGCATATTAGTAAATGGTGTTGATGTTCCAGTGACAGTTCTAATAAGGACCATTTGGCCATCTTTGATTTGATACACCTTATAGCCTGTCGCATAGCTTGCTGCAGTCCACTTCAATGTAAAATCGTTGCCGTTTGCAATCGTATTTGTGGCTCCAACAGGTGCCTGCATGATTGGGAATACCAGTGTAAAAGTTACAGTATTACCCTCGACTGATTCCCCGAAGCGATCACTATATGAATGGACCTCGTAGGTGTAGTCGCCTTCGGGCATATTAGTGAATGGTACAGAAGTTGCAGTTGTAGTTTTCACTAATGTCTTTTCTTCACCCACTACCTTGTATACTTTATAAGCTGTTGCGTAGGTTGATGCTGCCCAGCTTAGGTTAATATCATTGCCATTTATGATCGTTTTTGTAAAAGTTGCAGGTTTTTGCATTTCTGGATAAACCACAGTTACGTTTGTCGCAGTACCATCAGCTGATTCTCCAAAACGGTCACTCAACGTGCGCACTTCATAGGAATGATTGCCCTCTTTAACATTTGAAAATGAAGTAGTTGTACCAGTAACAGTTCTTACAAATTGTTTTTGTCCATCAATAGTTTCATAAATGTTATAACCAGTTGCGTAGGTAGCCGCCGTCCACCTTAAAGTTATATCATTTCCGTTAGAAATACTTGATGTTAAATTCGTTGGCGCCAGAAGCGCAGGGAAAGTAACAGTAGATTCCACACGACTGCCTTCTAGTGACTCCCCAAAGCGGGTGCTAAAAGAACGGACAACATAAGTATGAGTTCCTTCAGTTACTTTTGAAAGAGTGATTGATGTAGAAGTTACAGTGTTTTTCAACACTTCCTGTCCATCAATAATTTCGTATACCTTATAGCTGTTTGCAAATTGAACTGCATTCCAAGTCAATGTGATATCACTGATATTCTTGATTGTACCGGTGAAATTCCCTGGTGCTTGCATATCAGGATGAACAAGGGTTAATTGCAATTCTGCTCCCTGTGGTGATTCCCCTAGCAGGGAGGAATAAGAATGGACCTCATAATTATATTCGCCCTCAGGCTGATTTGAATAAGTAACACTTGTAGCTGAAGTATTTGTCTGCAGCAATTTAAGACCATCAATAACTCGATAAATCTTATAACTAGCTGCATACTGTACAGAATTCCATGTCAGTTTAATATCATTTCCATTTAATATTGTGTTGGACAAATTCAATGGTGTTTCCAAAGCCTGTCCGGATAAATTAATCGTTACAAGGCTACCATCTTTAGACTCGCCAAAACGGCTTGAATAAGAATGAATTTCATACGAATATTGCCCAGCTGCCATATTGCTAAAAGAGACGGTCGGACTAGATACTGTACTTTTCAAACTTTTGGTTCCATTTACAACCTGATATACCTTGTAGTTTGTTGCAAATGGCGATGCATCCCAAGTTAAAGTAAAGCCTGTTGGACTTGTTATATCTGATAATGTATTGGCTGGTGCCGCCATTACAGGAAATACAAGTGAAAAGCTAAGAGAAGCTCCTTCTGCTGATTCTCCAAAACGGCTATTGTAGGAATATATCTGATAGTTGTAATCCCCTGCAGCCATATTCGTATATGTTACAGAATTAGTTGTTAGCGTGCTTTTTAAAACCTTTTGGCCATTTACAATTTGGTATACCTTATAATTCGTTGCATTCGCAACCGGCTCCCAGGATAGAGCTATATCATTTCCATTAAGAATTTGGTTAGCGAAGCCAGCCGGTTTTCCCATTATGACTGGATCAATTTTTGCAGTCACTTGGCTTCCTGTATCGGATTCCCCAAAGCGACTGCTATTAGAGGTGACCTCATAAACATAATCGCCTGCAGGCAAATTTGTAAAAGAAGCAGTTGTGCCTGTAACGGTGGTCTTTAATACTCTCTGACCTTCAACAATCTGGTAAACCTTGTAGGAATCTGCATTAGAAGCTACATCCCATGTTAGGACAATATCATTTAGGTTTTGAAGTTTCGCTGCTGTATTATTAGGCGGTGCCATTGTCACTGTACTTACACTTAAACTAACCTTAGTTCCTGTCACAGACTCACCAAAGCGGTCACTATAGGAGTAAACCTCGTATGTAAAATCTCCGCCAGGCTGGTTGGTATAGGTAACCGTTGTACCAGTGTAGGTTCCTTTTAAAACCTTTTCACCATCTATTAATTGATAAACCTTATAGGCTGTTGCATTAGCAGCAGTTCCCCAAGTTAACACGACATCATTAATGTTTTGAAGCTTAGATGTTACAGTGCTTGGCGGAACCATCGTTATTGGACTAACAGTTATTGAGGCTGTGCTTGCTTTTGCAGAAGCTCCGAATCGATCGCTGTAGGAATAAACGTTGTATGTATAATCCCCTTCAGGCATGTTTGTGAATTTAGCACTAGTGGATGTAACAGATGTTTTAAAGACTTCCTGCCCGTCGATCACCTGATAGATTTTATAGCTATTTGCATAGCTCGCCGCCTGCCAGCTCAAATTTATATCGTTTCCATTCGAAAGGCTTTTGGATAAATTTGCAGGCTCTTTCATGATTGGAAAAACTACATTTACATCCAACGGAGCTGTTACCGGAGATTCACCGTAAAGTGAATTTTCCGCTGAAATAGAAAACGAATTTTTTCCTTCAGGTGCATTAACAACGGTGAAAGTACGGGAAGTTGTCGTTGTTAAAAGCTTTTGCGTCCCATCGGAAAGCTGTTGGTAAACCTTATAGCTCTCTGCATACTGAGAGGCTCCCCAACTCAGTACAATATCATTTCCATTTTGAATGGTATTTGTCAGAGTGGCTGGTGCAGCCATTGATGGGTATACAATGTCAACATCTATAGGTGCACATGGCCCTGACTCTCCGTCCGTGCTCAATGTTGAAATAATATAGCTATATTTACCTTCAGCCAAATTATTTAAGGAATAATTGTTGGTTTTTGAGGTACCCAGCAGCACAAGCTGCCCCTCTTTTATTTCATAAATATTGTAGCCAGTTGCACCGTAAACAGCACTCCATACCAGCTTTCCATCGTCTGGCGTGGATGCCTGATAGGCAAGATTGCTTGGCGGCAATAGGACACCACTCTCAGCTGCAAATGCCGTTCCGATTGGAGAAACTACTTGAAATACCAGGAATAATAGCACTAGAATTGAACTAAATTTGCGCTTTGTAACCACTTAATCTCCACCCTTCTCGTGAAAAAAGGCATAAAAAAAGAACCTCAAACAAGGTTCATAGTAGTACAGCGCTATGATTTCCTTGCGGCAACCGGCTACCATCCATGAGAATATAGTCCTCATGGTTCAGGCCCTTGGCTTTGCGTCTCATAGTTTCCTATGATTTGCCTTTTTCACTTGGTTAATTATGACTATAAATCTATAATAATCCTAAGCCAACCAATAATAAATAGGATAAAGTGCCTATAATATGATAAAAAAAGACTGTTTTATTGAATTTTTTTTCTAATTTATCAGTTTGTTTTTTGATATTTATAGTCTATGTGGAATGGAAACATATAAAAGCAACGAAATCTTCATATATTTTTAAAAAAAATTGCCACTTCACCTATGAAAAATTACCCATCCTATCCGATATATAGAAAGATAGTAAATGATTTTGTGGGGTTGAAAACGAATGAGGCTAAATAGCCAATATGAAAATAAATTCTTTGAAAATAGACGTAATAAAGTAAATGATAAATTGCAAAAGGCAACAAGAAATGCTTCGTCAGGAATGAAGGTACAAGGGGCAGCTGATGATGCAGCTGGATTGGCCATTTCAGAAACAACTAGAGCGCAAATAAGAGGATTGGCACAGTCACAACGTAATATTCAGGATGGTATTGCACTATTAAAAACGGCGAAGATGGATTGATGAAGACAAATGAAGATGTGCAAAGATTGTATGAAATCTCCGTTATGGCTGCTAATGACACAATGGACGACGACTCCCGTTCCGGATTACAAGTCGAAGTAAATGAATTACTTTCTTCGATACAGCAAACAGCAGATACAGTTCAATTTAATACACATAATCTTCTAGGATCGAATAGTAGGCAGGATAAACTTAAAAAACTCAGCTTCCAGATCGGTTCGGGTTCAAATCAAAATATGACAATTGATTTAATAGATTTAACAACAGGAAGTTTAGGACTTTCTAATGCCTCAGTGGAGACAAGAGATACAGCTAAACAGTTACTGCAACTTTCACAAAATGTCATTACAAATATTGCAGGACAGCTTACAAGACTTGGTTCCCAATATTCTGCACTTGAACA